>NZ_JBFTNO010000114.1:0-9904 GCF_056397525.1 Arthrobacter sp. 05L45_2
CTCCATGCCCTGTCCCAGCTGGTCGCCGTCGTAGGTGAACCAGGATCCGGACTTCTTGATCAGGCCGTGCTCGACACCCATGTCAATGATGCCGCCCTCACGGGAGATGCCCTGGCCGTAGATGATGTCGAACTCAGCGATCTTGAAGGGCGGAGCCATCTTGTTCTTGACGATCTTGGCCTTGGTCCGGTTACCCACGGAATCGGCGCCCTCCTTGAGGGTCTGGATCCGGCGGACGTCGATGCGGACGGAGGCGTAGAACTTCAGGGCCTTACCACCGGTGGTGGTTTCCGGCGAGCCGAAGAAGACGCCGATCTTCTCGCGCAGCTGGTTGATGAAGATGGCGGTGGTCTTGGTCTGGCTCAACCGGCCGGTGATCTTTCGCAGGGCCTGGCTCATCAGGCGGGCCTGCAGGCCGACGTGGCTGTCGCCCATGTCGCCTTCGATTTCGGCGCGCGGCACCAGGGCGGCGACTGAGTCGATGACAACAATGTCCAGCGACCCGGAGCCGACCAGCATGTCCATGATTTCCAGGGCCTGCTCACCGGTGTCCGGCTGCGAGACGAGCAGGGCGTCGGTGTCGACGCCCAGCTTGGCGGCGTATTCGGGGTCCAGGGCGTGCTCGGCGTCGATGAACGCCGCGATCCCGCCCAGGCGCTGGGCATTAGCGACTGCGTGCAGGGCCACGGTGGTCTTACCGGAGGATTCCGGCCCGTAGATCTCCACAACGCGGCCGCGGGGCAGCCCGCCAATTCCGAGGGCCACGTCCAGCGCGATGGAGCCGGTGGGGATGACCTCGATGGGGGCACGGGTCTCGTCGCCCAGCCGCATGATCGATCCCTTGCCGAACTGCTTGTCAATCTGGGCCAGCGCTGCTTCGAGCGCCTTCTCACGATCCGGGGCTGCCGCCATGGTTCACACCTCTAATGCTTTCTCGCTTTGGAGTGGCCGCTACGGCCTTTGCTTTGTCATCACAGACGCTACTGGCAGCCTCTGACAAAAGTGCCGCCGTCGTTGCGTATGTGGAAAACGCTCTGAAAAAAGCATAGCGCCGTCCGAACAGATATTCGAACAATCGGGCGGCGTGTCAGCGCCCGTTCGGCGCGCGCCGGGTCGCTCAGCGGGGCTTGACGTCACGGCCGAGCCGCCGCTCCGCCGGCACATCCTGGACATCGCACAGGGCCAGCCAGACCTGCTTGGGCGGCACGCCGGCGCGGAGGGCCTCGTCAGCGGTCCGTCCGCCGACGCCGGAGAGCACCAGGGAGCCGCTAAGGACGCGGGAGTACCCGGCTCCGAACTCGTCATCCATAAGCCGCCAGAAGTCGCTGATTCGCATCGGTAAAGTCTCTCACGGGCCCGGACCCTAGAATGGTTGCTATGAGCAACGCACGCGGCGCCACCCCCGATCAGGCGCCAGTTTCCGGGACCGGCGCCACTTCCGAGGAGGCACTGGCCGACGTCGAACGCCAGTTAAGCCTGCTGTGGCGGCGCGCCCGGTCCATGTCGCAGCAGCTCTCCCGCCAGGTCCACCCGGAGATGGAGCCGGCCGCCTACGGTCTGCTGTCCGTCCTGCGGACCAAGGGGCCCATCCGCCTGACCGAGCTGGCATCCTGCATCGGCGTCGGGAAGCCGTCGGTCAGCCGGCAGGTAGCGTTCCTGGAGGGCCTCGGACTTGTCTCGAAGGCGGCGGATCCGCTCGACGGCCGCGCCCAGGCCATCAGCCTGACGGCGCGCGGCGAAGAGAAGATGCACCTGGTCCAGGATGCGCGCCGCGAGGTCTTCCGCGAGCGGCTAGCGGAATGGCCGGCGCACGAGCTCGAGGCCTTCGCCGGCTACATGGCCAAGCTCAACGCCACGTATGAGCGTGACGGTTTCCCCCGCGACGACAGTTTCTGACCGGAGCACCTGCCACGACGTGGCCCGCCGCACACTCCGGACACTCACGACACAAAAAAGGTCCCCGGCACACCGCCGGGGACCTTCTTAGTAGTTGCAGTGGGGGCTAGCGTGCCCCGGAGAGCAGGCCCGTGGCCAGCTCGTCGTTCAGCTCCCGGTCGAGGTCACGACCATAGCGCTGGGCAAATTCCTGCGGCACGGTGTCCGGGACTGCGACGCCCTCGGCCACGGCCACACGGTCACTGACCTCGCGGAGCATGGTGGAGAGGGGAACGTCGAGGGCCGAGCAGATCGAGGAAAGCAGCTCCGAGGAGGCTTCCTTTTGGCCACGTTCCACTTCACTCAGGTAGCCCAGGGAAACACGGGCGCTGTGCGAGACTTCGCGGAGGGTACGGCCTTGGCGTTGGCGGACGTCGCGCAGCACATCACCGATTTCGTGACGAWGTACAACCATCTTGCGCTCCTTCTGTTCGCTCTTTGCCTGATCGGCGAGGCCCACATCCTTCCAGCGGACAACGCCGTTTACGGATACGGGCTGCTTTACCATCTGTATCGCCTTGCTCCCTCGTAAGTCTGGTTCGCTGCTGAAGGCGAACCGTCTGATGATTTCATCCTAGGCGCCACCCTTCTTCAGGGGCGACACAATGTAACAACTATTCGGAATCAACATTTGTTCCCGGCAACTTTACCCGCGGTAGCTTGTGGGCGACAGGGCCTCGAGCAGCCTTTCGAGGGCGGCGCCGCAGGCCAGGGCCCGGATCTCCTGGCGGCTTCCCTCGAAGTGGTAGGCGAACGACGTCGCGTTCGCCGCCGTGGCGAGGCCGATGAAGACCGTTCCCACGTCCTTGCCGTCGTGCGGGTCGGGGCCGGCCACCCCGGTTGTGGACACGCCGACATCGGCGCCGCAGGCCGTCCGCGCGCCGGCCGCCATCGCGGCGGCCACCTCGCCGTCCACCGAACCGGCGGTGGCGAGCAGCCCGGCGGGGACGCCGAGGACGGCGGACTTGACCGAGTTTGCGTAGGCAACCACTCCGCCCTGCAGCATGGCGGAGGCTCCCGGGGTGTCGGCCAGCACGGCGGCGACCATACCGGCGGTGAGGGACTCGGCCGTGGCCACGGTGAGCCCGCCGTCGATGGCGCGGCCGACGGCCTCTCCGGCCAGGCGGTGCAGGTTGGGGTGCAGGCCGGGGTGGGGGGTGGACTCCTGGGCTGGCTGCGGGGCGCTCACGGGGTCCCCTTCCGGACCTGCTGCTGCCGGGCCTTGATGCCGCTGGCCCGCAGTTTGAGGGCCTCCACCACATACTCGGCCCCGGTCCAGACGGTGATTGCCACGGCCGCCATCATGACCGCGAAGGCCACGAACCCCAGCCAGGGGGCAATTGAGGCCAGCGGCATGACGTACAGGAAGATTGCGACGGTCTGGATGACGGTCTTGAGTTTGCCGCCGCGGGAGGCCGGGATCACGCCGTAACGGATGACAAAGAAGCGCAGGGCCGTGACGCCCCACTCCCGGACCAGGATCACCGCCGTCACCCACCAGGGCAGTTCGGCGAGCAGGGACAGCATCACCAGCGCCGAGCCGATCAGGAGTTTGTCCGCGATCGGGTCCGCGATCTTCCCGAAGTCGGTGATGAGGCCGCGGCTGCGGGCGATGTCGCCGTCGAGCTTGTCCGTATAGATCGCCACCGCGAAGACGACGACGGCGGCCCAGCGCCACACGCCGCTTTGCGCGTGCAGGCCGGGCGCGTCTGCCAGCAGGAACCAGACGAAGAAGGGCACCAGCGCGATCCGCAGCATCGTCAGGATGTTGGGCAGGTTCCAGATCCGCGGGGCGGACCCGGCGTTGGTTTCGGCGCTAGTCACCTTCCTAGGCTACCGTCTCCACCGGTTACCGTCCGGTGAGCGACCAGGCGTCCTCGGAACCCTCGTCGTCGTCTCCGGGCCCGTCGGCGCCGTCGTAGTAGTCGACGCTTTGGGTCCGGTTGTCCAGGTCCGCGGCCACCAGGTCCTCGGCGTAACCGCCCTGGGCGATGTTGGCGTTGGCGTTCTCGCTCAGCGCGGCGGTCTGCGAATCGCCGGCGGCCGGGCCGTCCTGRCCCTTCATGGCGGCCAGGACCGCGGCGAGGTCGTCCGGCTTGACCAGGACGTCGCGGGCCTTGGAGCCTTCCGAGGGGCCAACGACTCCCCTGGACTCCAGCAGGTCCATCAGGCGGCCGGCCTTGGCGAAGCCGACGCGCAGCTTGCGCTGCAGCATCGACGTCGAGCCGAACTGTGTGGTGACCACGAGCTCGGTGGCCTGCAGGAGGACCTCGAGGTCGTCCCCGATGTCGTCGTCGATCTGCTTCTTCTGCGCCTCGGGGGCGACGTCGTCGCGGTACACAGCTTTGAGCTGGCCCTTGACGTGCTCAACCACCTTGTGGATCTCGGATTCGGTGACCCAGGCGCCCTGGACGCGCATCGCCTTGGAGGCGCCCATGGGCAGGAACAGCGCGTCGCCCTGGCCGATGAGTTTCTCGGCGCCGGGCTGGTCCAGGACCACGCGGGAGTCGGTGACGGAGGAGGTCGCAAACGCCATGCGGGACGGGACGTTCGCCTTGATCAGGCCGGTGACCACGTCCACCGAGGGCCGCTGGGTGGCCAGGACCAGGTGGATGCCGGCGGCGCGGGCCAGCTGGGTGATGCGGACGATCGAGTCTTCGACATCGCGCGGCGCCACCATCATGAGGTCGGCGAGCTCGTCGACGATCACCAGCAGGTACGGGTACGGGCGGATGACGCGCTTGGAGTCGACCGGCGGGTGGACCTTGCCGGCCCGGACCGCCTTGTTGAAGTCGTCGATGTGCTTGAAACCGTAGTTGGCGAGGTCGTCGTAGCGGGCGTCCATCTCGCGGACCACCCATTGCAGCGCCTCGGCGGCCTTCTTCGGGTTCGTGATGATCGGGGTGATCAGGTGCGGCACGCCCTCGTAGGCGGTCAACTCGACGCGCTTGGGGTCCACCATGACCATCCGGACCTCGTCCGGGGTGGCGCGCATCAGGATCGAGGTGATCATCGAGTTCACGAAGGAGGACTTACCGGCACCAGTGGCGCCGGCCACCAGCAGGTGCGGCATCTTCGCGAGGTTGGCCACCACGTAGCCGCCCTCGACGTCCTTGCCGACGCCCATCACCATGGGGTGGTCCGTGCGGCGGGCGTTCTGGCTGCGCAGCACGTCGCCCAGCGAGACCGTCTCGCGGTCGGTGTTGGGGATTTCGATGCCGATGGCTGACTTCCCGGGGATCGGGCTCAGGATCCGGACATCGGAGCTCGCCACGGCGTAGGAGATGTTCTTGGACAGTGCGGTAACCCGCTCCACCTTCGTGCCCGGGGACAGCTCGATCTCGTAGCGCGTCACGGTGGGACCGCGGCTGAAGCCGGTGACCTGGGCGTCCACGTTGAACTGCGTCAGCGTCTCGGTCAGGGAGGCAACGATCGCGTCGTTGGCCTCGGTGCGCTCCTTGGGGATGGACCCGGGGGTGAGCATGTCCGACGCCGGCAGGGTGTAGGTGACGTCGCCGGCCAGTGAGAGCTGTTCGGTTCGCTGCGGGATCGGGGTGGGCAGCGGGGCGGGGGCGACGGGGTTGGCGGGGACTTTGGGGGCCGCGCCGGCGGTCACGGACCCTGCGGCGATCATGCCGGGCGTGATCTGCGGGATGGCTTCGGTGGCGCCCTCCCCTGCCGCGCCGGCTGCCGTCCCGAGGCCCTGTGCGGCCTTGATCTTTTCGACGGCGATCTCGGCCTGGGTGGGGCGCCGCACACCGGGGGCCACGGCCTTGGCGGCCTTGCCGCCCTTGGGTGCGTTGGCGTCTGCGGCCTCGTCGTCGTCGACGACGGCGTGCTCGAACGCCTCGTCTCCGACGTAGCCTTCCAGCCGCGGGTCGGCGTCGTCGTCCTTGCCGAACATACGCTTGCGCTTTTTCTTCGGCGCGGGAGCGTCGTTTTCATACAGGTAGCTGCGGTCGTGGCTGTCCTGGTCCTCGTAGTCCTGCAGGTCGATACCCATCAGGTGCTCGTAGGCGCCACGGAGCCGGGACGGGATGGCCCCGAAGGGTGTGGCGGTGACGATCAGGAGCGAGGTGAACGCCAGGAGGCTGTAGAGGGCGACCGGTACGGCGGCGTGGATGGTGGCCAGCGGCGCTGCGGCCAGGTAGCCCAGCATGCCGCCGGCGTGGCGGAGCCCGTCGAAACCGTCGGCGACGGTGGGCTGGCCGCCGATGATGTGGGCCAGGCCGCAGCCGGCGAAGGTCATGATGAGGAAGCCGATGCCGATGCGGTTGTTGCCGCGGCCGTCCACGGGCTCGCGGAAGAGGCGGAAGGCGCACACGAAGAGCATCAGCGGCAGCAGCAGGGTCATCCAGCCGAAGGTGCCGTTGACGATGTTGAAGACCATGTCCGGCAACCAGCCCTGGAAACCCCACCAGGCGAACGTGGCAATGAAGACGCCGAGTGCGAGGTTGAACAGGGCCGCGCCGTCGCGGCGATCGGCCGGGTCGAGGTCGGAGACGTCGTGGCCGATCCGGCGGATCCCGGCGCCGACCACGTGGCCGATTCCCAGCCACGCGCCCGCGACAACCCGGACCAGCCAGGGCTGCCGGGGTYCGACGGCGGCCAGCTGGCGGGTGCGCGCCGTGCCTTGCGAGCGGCCGGTTTTGGACGCGGCTGCGCCAGTGGTCCGGCCCGAGGAGCTGCCCGCTTTGCTCCTGGAAGTGCCGGTTGAACTGCCGCTTGAGTTGCCTCTAGGCGCGGAGGAGGTGCGTGTCGCCATACCCGCAACGGTACCGGACACTGGGCCGAAACCCGCGGATTTCCGGGGCGGGCGGGATCATGTTGGACTGCGGGGCTGCCGTCCCGGGAGCCGGGCGGCTACGGAAACGGCCTCCCCCGCCGGGACCGCGGAAAGCGGTGCCGGCCGGGAAGGCCGTCTCGGTGACGCTGGTGCCGGGCCGCCGGGGCGGAGCCGACGGTGCGGGCTAAGCCTCGAGGACCACCGGGATGATCATGGGCTTGCGGCGGAGTTTACGGTTCACCCAGGTGCCGATCACGCGGCGGACGACCTGCTGCAGCTGCTGCGTGGTGTGGTCGCGGTTCTGGACGGCCTCTTCGAGGGCGGCGTTGATCTTGGGAATGATTTCGTCGAAGACGGAGTCGTCTTCGGCAACRCCGCGGGCGTGGATTTCCGGCCCGGAGACCACCTTGCCGGTTGCGCGGTGGATGACCGTGACGATCGAGATGAAGCCTTCGTCGCCGAGGGTCTGGCGGTCCTTGAGGTCCGCTTCGGTGACCTCGCCGACGCTGGAGCCGTCAACGTAGACGAAGCCGACCTCGACCTGGCCGACAATGTCTGCCTGGTGGTCGCGGAGGTCGATCACGGTGCCGTTGTCGGCCAGCAGGATGCTTTCCTCCGGGACGCCGGACTCGAGGGCGATCTTGCCGTTGGCGATCAGGTGCCGCGTCTCACCGTGGACGGGCATCGCGTTGAGCGGCTCGAGGATGTTGTAGCAGTACAGCAGCTCTCCCGCGGCGGCGTGGCCGGAGACGTGCACCTTGGCGTTGCCCTTGTGGATGACGTCGGCACCGAGCTTGAGCAGGCCGTTGATGATGCGGAAGACGGCGTTCTCGTTGCCCGGGATGAGGCTGGAGGCGAGGATGACGGTGTCGCCCTGGCCGACGACGACGCGGTGGTCTCCGTTGGCCATGCGGGACAGTGCGGCCATCGGCTCGCCCTGGGACCCGGTGGACATCAGCACGACGCGGTTGTCCGGCAGGTTGTCGATGTTCTTGATGTCAACGAGGATGCCGGCGGGCACCTCGAGGTAGCCGAGCTTCGCGGCGATGGCCATGTTGCGGACCATGGACCGGCCCACGAAAGCGACCTTGCGGTTGTGGTTCGCGGCGGCGTCGAGCACCTGCTGGACGCGGTGCACGTGCGAGGAGAACGAGGCCACGATGATGCGCTTGGACGCCTGGCCGAAGAGCCGGTCCAGGGTGGGACCGATTTCCTTCTCGGCCGTGGTGAAGCCGGGCACGTCCGCGTTCGTGGAGTCGGACATAAAGAGGTCAACGCCCTCTTCGCCGAGCTTGGCGAAGTGGCGGAGGTCGGTGATCCGGCCATCGAGCGGCAGCTGGTCCATCTTGAAGTCACCGGTGTGCAGCACGGTGCCGCCGGAGGTGCGCAGGAACACGGCCAGGGCGTCCGGGATCGAGTGGTTGACGGCCACGAATTCGCAGTCGAAGGGGCCGAACTTCTTGGTCTGGCCCTCGCTCACGATCATGGTGGTCGGCTTGATCCGGTGCTCCTGGAGCTTGGCCTCGATCAGCGCCAGTGTCAGCTGCGAGCCGACGAGGGGGATGTCGTTGCGCAGGCGCAGCAGGTACGGGACGGCGCCGATGTGGTCCTCGTGGCCGTGGGTGAGGACCACGGCGACGATGTCGTCGAGGCGGTTCTCGATGTAGGAGAAATCGGGCAGGATCAGGTCGACGCCGGGCTGGGTCTCCTCGGGGAAGAGGACGCCGCAGTCAACGATCAGCAGCTTGCCGTCGATTTCGAAGACGGTCATGTTGCGGCCGATTTCCCCGAGTCCGCCGAGCGGCACGATCCGCAGGGTGTTCTTGGGCAGTTTCGGCGGCGTGACAAGGCCGGGRAGGGCGGTTTGGGTCATAGTGCACTACTTTCCAGGCGGRGCAGGAGGTGTCCGTTCCTGATCAGGCATTGGCTGCCGGATCAGGAGTAGACGAGTCCTGCTTCCGCCAAGTCCTCGCGGATCGTTTCGATCTCGGCTTCGCCCGGCTCCACGAGGGGCAAACGGACAACCGAGTTGGGCAGGACTCCCTGCCACTTAAGAACTTGCTTCGCAGCAACAGCACCCTGGATGTGGGTCATCACTGCACGGACCACAGGGTCCAGTTCGAAATGTATGGTGCGGGCGGTGGCAAAATCGCCTGCAAGTGCGGCATCGATCATCGCACGGTACTGCTTGGTGGCCACGTGTGCCGACACGCTGACCAGCCCGACGGCGCCGGCCGCCATCCAGGGCAGGGTCAGTCCGTCGTCGCCGGAGTAGACGTCCAGCTCGGTGTTCGCCATCACGCGGGTGACCGCCGCGAAGTCTGCCTTGGCGTCCTTGAGGGCGACGATGCGCGGGTGGTCGGCGAGCCGGATCATGGTTTCCGGCAGGATGGGCACACCGGCGCGGCCGGGGATGTCGTAGACCATCACGGGAAGGTCGGCGGCGTCGGCCACGGCTTCGATGTGGGCCTGGATCCCGGCCTGGCTGGGCTTGTTGTAGTACGGCGTGACGATCAGCTGGCCGTGGGCGCCGGCTTTGGCGGCCCGCTTGGCCATCTCGATCGAGTGTGAGGTGTGGTTGGTGCCGGTGCCGGCGATAACCTTGGCGCGGTCCCCCACGGCCTCGACGATGACGCGGAACAGCTTTTCCTTTTCGTCGTCTTCCAGCGTGGAGGTCTCCCCGGTGGTGCCGGAAATGACGAGGGCGTCATTGCCGTCGTCGACGAGCTTGGCGGCCAGCTCTGCGGACTGCTGATAGTCGACCTCACCGGCGGTCGTGAACGGAGTGACCATGGCGGTCACAAGGGTTCCGAACGTGTAAGAGCGAATGTCAGAGTCAGCCATAGGAAAAACGTTACCTTGTCCGCGGCGTGTTAGGACAATGGCGACGAAGTGATGCGCGTCAAATATGGCCGTCCCCAGTGGCGCTCCCTGGCGCCGCAGGATGCGCCGGCGGGACAGCGCAGTAACGGCCCACGGCCTCCTCGCGCAGCCCTTCAGCCCAGGCGGACAGCCGCTGGGCGGCGCGGACGTAGTGGAACAGCTCGGTGGGGGCGAGCGCCTCGATGTCCGTTTCGGCCAGCCGGCGGGCAAGCTCCGCGCCGGGCATCTGGTCAGCGAGGGAAGTCCCCTCCCGGTGCCATTGGATGTCCTCGGAAGCCTCACCCGCGACCAGGCGGCGGA
>NZ_JBFTNO010000115.1:0-12366 GCF_056397525.1 Arthrobacter sp. 05L45_2
TATTTACCCTTGCTTTGCTGCCGCTCGTAGTACGCCGTCTTCGCCAGCTGCGGCACGATGTTCCGGCCGGCCCAGGCAACGCCCAGCGCTGACCCGGACCGCAGGGCCTGGTCCTCGATGCCGCTGGCGTAGAACAGGGATGACTGCTTGGCCGTTGACAGCGCCGGAAGTTTACCGCCGACGCGGATGTCGGCCATGTCGTCCTGGCTGACAGAGACAACCAGAATGTCCGCTGCGAGGTCGTTGGCCCGTTCATGCGGCCACACGTAGGACACGGGCGAGCCCTGGCCGCCGGAGGCGCGGCCTTCCTTGGCCACTGTGGCCAGCGAGGGCGCTGACACGAGTCCGAAGTCCTTCAGGGTGCTGACCATCACGGTGTTGTCCGGGGAGACCTGGAGGTCGGCTCCATCAGCAGAGGACGCTGCGGCGAACAGGACAGTGGTTCCCCTGAGGCCCGCGTAGTCACGTACGGCGTCACGGATGGCGCCCTCGGTCTTGGCCTGCAGGTCCGCTGCGGCGTCCGCACGGCCGAGCACCTTGCCGACGAGAGCGGACTTGGTGCGCCAGTCGCGGCCCGAATCCGCGGACTCGGCGAGCACCACGGGGGCGATCTCCGACAGTTTGGCGTAATCCGCGCGGGTGACGCTGCCGCCGACAGCCAGGATGACGTCCGGGTCGAGGTTGCGGATGTCGTCAAACGGGATCGCGACCTTGTCGCTGAGGAGGAACGGCGGGGCACCATCGATGTCGCGCATCGCGGCTGTGAACCACGGCGACGAGGCGGAGCCGGAGATCCCCACGGGGGCCAGTCCCAGCGCGGCACAGGTATCGGCGTCCGCGCTGCCCAGCGCCACAACGCGCTTGGGCGGTGCCGGGATTTTGGTGGTCCCGTAGCTGTTGGTGAGGCTCAGCGGAAAGCCGCTCGCGGAGACGTCGACGGCGGCGGCGTCCTTTTTGGCGCTGCACGCCGGCAGGGCCAGGGGCAGTGCGACCAGGGCGGCGAGGAATCCGCGCCGGCCGATCGCCTTGCCGGTGGTCGGTCCGTTCGGCGGCGTCATGGCCATAGTTGAATCCTCAGCATTTCGGTGGTGAACAAGAGTGCGGGCCCGATGGACAGGTCCGAGTTTACCGCCTGCGCGGCGGGCCGCCTGGCTACCGGCATGCGGTCAGTTTCAGGAGTTTCGCCCCGCCGTGCTGGTCGATCACGGTCGCCACGCCGGCCTTGTCGAGGTCCGCGAGGCCCGGGGCGGGGTGGTGTTCGTTGTTGACTTCCTGGGTGCCGAAGTCCAGCACATAGCCGATCTTCAGGCGGGAGACGGCCGGGCAGACAGCCGGGTCCGTTCGGGCGTCCCGCAACCGGGCCAGGATGATTTTGTCGTCGGGGTTCTCGTTGCTCGTCAGGATGTGCAGCTGCATGGTGCGCCTCCCGGCCAGGGCGTAAGCCAGGGCGCTGCCGTTGCCGGGGTTCGAGGCTATGACCGCATCCGTCGGCACGAACTTGTCCAGTTCGGCCAGCACGGCCGCCTCATCCGAAGTCAACAGCGGCGACTCCTGCGTCAGGGCGTAGCTCCCGCGGGCCACGGAGACCATGTCAGGAACGCTGCCCAGCTGCGTCAGGACCACCAGCACGACGGCGCCGGCGGCCGAGAAGGCGGCCCTCGCCGGCTTCCGGGACAACAGGGCCCCCGCGGGGGCTGTACCGCCGTCGGCGGCCGAACCACCGGCGCGGGCCGTGGCGAGCCGTGACCGGAGCCAGGTCCACGCGGCAGTCGCCCCGACGGCGGCCGGCACAACGACGGCCACCGGCAGCAGGGCGGCCAGCCGGTAGCTGTCGCTGTACCAGGTGCCTGAGAGGAAGTAGCGGAGCCGTCCGGCGGGGAAGCTGGAGACAGCCACGAACAGCAATGCCGCGATCAGCAGGACGCCGATCAGCCACCAGCTGCGCTGCCTGCGCACAGCCAGGACGACGCCGGCCACAGCCAGGACCGAGATCAGAATGGCAGGCGAGGTGCCCAGGGGCGCGTTGCCCGCCACCTGCAAAACGGCCCTGGGGATGGACTGGACCGGAGGCCAGAAGGCCGCGGCGAAGGAGGGCCGGGCCACAACCCACAGGGCGAGGGCCGCAGCACCGCCCGCTACGAGGGCCACGGTCCAGACCGCGGCCCGGACCTTGTTCGCGGTCCAGTCCCGGCGCCAGGCCCGGACCGAGACAACGTAAACGTAGAGGACGGCGGGTGCCAGGAAAGCCAGGAACGCCAGGAACGTGCTGGGGTGGGCCTGCGCCACGCCGGCAGCCCCGAGCGCCAGTACCACAACGGGCAGCGGGCCCCGGAGCTCCGGAACCGTGGACAGACCCAGCGCCTGGACGCCAAGCGCCAGCAGGCCCGGGAGCAGTGAGAGCGAGAGAAGGTTCGGGTACAGGACGCCGAAGTGGATCATCAACAGCGGGAAAGCCCCGAACCCTGCGGACAGGATTCCGGCGATGACCGAGGCGGCCCTGCTCTGGCCCAGCACCTGCTGGCAGAGGTAGACGCAGCCCAGGGGCCAGGCGACGGCGGCGATGGCGATGTTGCCGGCGTTGACGGCTACGGGGACGGACGCCGTCGTCGTCTGGGCGATCAGTGAAATGAAAGCGTGCCAGCCGGCCGGGTAAAAGGCTCCGCCCGTCATGGCGCCCAGGGTCAGGGACGAYGCCTGGCCGGTGTCCTCGATGTAGCGGATGGCGTTGAGGTGGAAGATGTTGTCAAAGGTCTGCGAAATGTGGTCCGGCGCCCCGATGACGTCAACCATCCGCGCGCAAATGATGACCCCGCCGAGGGCGGCGCCGCCGAGGGCCCACCAGAAACGTCCGTCGATGCGGCGCTCAGTGTGCAGCGTGCGCCACCGGGCCGGCAGGAGGCGCCGTACGCCCAGCGCCGCAACGACGCCGACGGCGGTCAGCCCGGCGACCGGCCACAGCGACCACGGGATCCTGATAAACGGGGCGAGCAGCCCGGCGACGGACACCAGCGCGATGGACAGGACCGGGGCGAGCGCGGCGACGGCGAAGGCTTTGAGCCCGAGGGCACGCCCCAGGAGCAGGCCCGGCACGATCAGCAACAGGACTGCCGTCAGTACCGCGGGCAGGCTGGCAAACCAGGACATCTGTGCTGACTCCTCGGAAAAGTTGGGACGGCGGACTAGGACGCCGCGGCCGACCGGCGCCGCAGCTCCGACACGACCTCGGTGACCGGGCCGTCCAGGACCACGTTGCCGTGCTCGAGGAGGACGCCCCGCTCGCAGACGGTAGACACAAGGTCGAGGTCGTGGCTGACGACAAAAAGCGTCTTGCCGGCTTCTGCCAGCTCCTTGATCTTCGCGATGCATTTGCGCTGGAACGGCTCGTCACCGACCGCGAGGATCTCGTCGATCAGGAAGATCTCCGGGTCCGTGTGCACAGCGATGGAAAACGCGAGGCGCAGGTACATTCCCGAGGAGTAGAACTTCACCTCGGTGTCGATGAACTCACCGATCTCGGCGAATTCGACGATCGAGTCGAACATCTCGTTGATCTGCTTCTCGGTCATCCCCAGGATGGCGCCGTTCAGGTACACGTTGTCGCGGCCGCTGAGATCGTGGTGGAAGCCTGCCCCCACCTCGATGAGCCCGGCCACCCGCCCGCGGGTGCGGACGGAGCCGGCGTCGGGCTGCAGCACACCGGAGATGAGCTTCAGCAGCGTGGACTTGCCGGAGCCGTTGAGGCCCAGCAGCGCCACCGTCTCGCCCTGGCGGACGTCAAGGGAGACGTCGCGCAGCGCGTCGAAGACCTTGTACATGTCGCCCTTGCGTCCGCGGACGAACCACACCAGGGCCTCCTTGAGGGACCGGGTGTGGCGCAGCACGAACTTCTTGCGCACGTCGTTGCACGTGATCGCCAGCATCTTTTCCTGCATGGCGCTCACAGCTCCTGGGCAAATCGGACGGAAAGTTTACGGAAGACCAGCTGGCCGACGAACAGGATGACCAGCGACACTCCGAGCGCCACCGGCGCCCAGACCGAGGCGAGCCCGTGCATCACGGGGGCTGCCGCCAGCTGGGCGGGGTTCAGCGTCGGGTACCAGAAGCCCCAGTGGAAGATTTCGACGGCGACGGTCATCGGGTTCAGCTGGTACAGGAAGAAGTACGGGCCGAGGGCCCGCTCAACCATGGTCCAGACGTAGAGCACGGGGGACGCCCAGGTCACGATCATCAGGATCATGTCCACGATGTTCTCGGAGTCGCGGAAGTAGACGTTGGCCGCGCCGAACAGGAGCCCCAGCCCGGTCGCGAGAATGCCGACGATGACAAAGGCCAGTACCACGGCCGCGAGCTGAAGGATGCTCGGCGCCCAGCCCGTAAGCAGGCAGGCACCGATCAGCACGACTGTTTGCGGCAGGAAGTGGATCGCTGAGACCAGCAGCGTCGAGACCGGGAAGAGTTCGCGCGGCAGGTAGATCTTCCGGATCAGGTCCCGGTTGTCGACGATGGACCGCGTCGAATTGCCCAGGACCTCAACAAAGAAGTTCACCAGGATGATGCCGGAGAACAGGTAGATCGCGTAATTCGGGGTGCTGCCCTGAAGGTTCAGGAAGATGCCGAGCGCCACAAAGTAGACGAGGAACTGCATCAGCGGCTTCACGTAGGACCACAGCAGGCCCAGGACCGACCCGCGGTAGCGGACCTTGATTTCCTTGCGCACGAGGAGCTTGAGCAGGAACCATTCGCGGAACACGTCCCGCAGTCCTCCCCCTTCGCCGGGGGTGGTCAGCGGCGAAACCGCTGTCCCGCCGCCGGATGGAGTGGCGGTCATATCTTCGCCTCTCCCCTTTCCTGGTCCTTGACGGCTACGGCCGCGAACGTTTCCTGCCAGGCTTCCCGTCCGGTGAAGGCCGGGAGCGCCTCTTTGTACTTGCGGGCGTTGTTGTCCCACTCGGCCATCAGTTTCATGTGCAGCCGGACCGTGCGCAGGAGCATCGACCCGAAGGTCTTCCGGTCCCGCTTGTACCAGGAGGCGCCGCTGCCGTCGGAGGAGGACACCAGGGCCGAGTCCAGGGCGGCGAGCCGCCACCAGCGGGCTTCCGCTGCCGGGACGGAGACCTGCGGGTTGGTCATGGCCTCCTCGCGGACGGGCCGGAGCTGCCGCAGCAGTCCGGATGCGGCGCGGACCAGCGACTCGGCCACGTAGTTCGGCTCGTGGTCAGCGTCCACCTCGCCGGAGCTGAGGACCCTGGGGAACGAATGCAGGTCGGGGGTGATCCGTGCGTCGGTGAACCCGGAGCGGGTCTTGCGTACCCAGTCCAGCCTGTCCGCGATGGTGGCGTGCAGGTGGTCCGGTCCGCTGAGGACATCCTCAAGGGCCTTGAGCCGGACTTCGACAGCCGAGTACTGCATCGAAATGAGGTGCCGGACGTCCACCGCGATGCTTTCGAACGGCATCCGGCCGCCCTTCTTCCGCGGCGAGTGGCTGAGCGCGGCTACCCAGCGGTTGCGCTGGTGGTAGTAGGCCTGCCAGTCGATGGTGTCGTCTTTTTCGCTCCAGGGCATGTGCCAGACGGCGGCACCGGGCAGGGTGACCGTGCTGATGCCGTGTTCCTTGGCGCGGATGCCGTATTCGGCGTCGTCCCACTTGATGAAGACCGGGAGGGCATAGCCGACCTCTCGGACAATGGAGGTGGGGATCATGCACATCCACCAGCCGTTGTAGTCGACGTCGATCCGGCGGTGCATCCAGGGYGTGGTRCGCAGGTTGCTGGCGCCGAAGTCGTGGGCYTCCTTGGTGTTCACGGCGGGACGCCAGAAGTAGCGGACGTCGTCGACCTGCTCGCCGTAGGTGTGCAGCACCGACCGCTCGTACAGGTTGAACATGTGTCCGCCCACGATGGTGGGAGTCCTCGTGAAGTCCGCGAAGTTGACGGCGCGGAGGATGCCCTCGGTTTCGATGCTGACATCGTCATCGAGCAGCATGACGTACTTGCTGCGGCCATCCTTGAGCGTCTCGTCCATACCGCGCGAGAACCCGCCGGACCCGCCGATGTTGCCCTGCTCGATCACCTTGAGCCGGTCGCCGAGCACTGCCGCCTGCTCCTCGAACTGCGGCTGGGCGCGGACCTTGTCCGTGCCCTGGTCCACGAGGATGAAACGGTCCAGGATGTCGACGACGCCGGCGTCCCCGGCGAGGGTTCCGATGTGGCGCAGCGCGTAGTCGGGCCGGTTGAAGGTGGTCACCGCGATGGAGAGGGTGCCGGGCTCGAAGCCTTCGGGTTCCTGGACGGACCAGCCGGCGCTCTTGAGCGCCACCGGCGTCCCGTGGGCCACGAGGTCGAACCAGTACCAGCCGCCGTCAACGAAGGTCTTCAGCGGCAGGTCGAACGTCACCTCGCCGCCCTGTGAGGCGTGCGTGCTCTCCACCCGGTTCGCGGTGCCGCGGGGGCTGGAGCGGTAGACGATGACCGTTGCCTCGGCGTCGACGTCCACCGTCAGGCGGACGGATTCGACGGCGGTGTGGTTCCGCCAGTAGCTGGCGGGGAACGCGTTGAAATACGTGCCCAGCGACACCCGCCGGAACGCCGGCAGGGTCATGCTGTTGCGGCCGGTGATGAAGCCGGAGTGCTGGTGCGAGGTCGCGGGCGTGGTCGGCGGCGCCGAAATGCGGCCCCGGCGCAGGGCGCGCTTGGACAGCTGCACCACACGCTGGACCGGGTTGAAGTCGACGTAGAGCGGGAGGACGTCGGTGTCGCCGTCGACCGGCAGCACTACGCGGTGGACTGTCCGGAAGGGGCGCTGCCCTTCGGTCCGGGTCGAGTCGTCCACGGCTACGCTCATGCGTCCACTCCTCCGCTTTCAATCTTGGTTCCGGACTCGAAGTGCGGCCGGATCTTGTTCTCGAACATGGTCAGGGCCGAACCGATGGCCATGTGCATGTCGAGGTACTTGTAGGTCCCGAGGCGCCCGCCGAAGAGGACATCCTGCTCGGCAGCCGCGAGGTCGCGGTACTTGAGCAGCCGCTCACGGTCGGCGGAGGTGTTGATCGGGTAGTAGGGCTCGTCGCCCTTCTCCGCGGCGCGGGAGAATTCGCGCATGATGACGGTCTTTTCCGTCTGGTAGTCGCGCTCGGGGTGGAAGTGGCGCGGCTCGATGATGCGGGTGTACGCGACGTCGGCGTCGTTGTAGTTGACCACCGAGGTGCCCTGGAAGTCCCCGACGTCGAGCACTTCTTCCTCGAAGTCGATGGTGCGCCACGAGAGGTCACCCTCGGCGTAGTCGAAGTAGCGGTCCACGGGGCCGGTGTAGACCACGGGAATGTTGCCGACCACTTTGTCTTTGCTGTATTCGTGCGAGTCGTCGAAGAAGTCCGTGTTGAGCCGGACCTCGATGTTCGGGTGCTCGGCCATCTTCTCGATCCACGCGGTGTAGCCGTTGGTCGGCAGGCCCTCGTACTTGTCGTTGAAGTAGCGGTTGTCGTAGTTGTAGCGCACCGGGAGGCGGGAGATGATGCCGGCGGGCAGGTCCTTGGGGTCCGTCTGCCACTGCTTGCCGGTGTAGTGCTTGATGAACGCCTCGTAGAGCGGCCGGCCGATGAGCTGGATGCCCTTGTCGTTCAGGTTCTGCGGGTCCGTGCCGGCGAGCTCGCCGGCCTGTTCCTTGATCAGGTCCTGGGCCTGGCCGGGCGTAAGGTTCGCGCGGAAGAACTGGTTGATGGTGGCCAGGTTGATCGGCAGGGAGTAGACCTCACCCTTGTGGACGCCATAGACCTTGTGCACGTAGTTGGTGAACGTCGTGAAGCGGTTGACGTACTCCCAGACGCGGTCGTTCGAGGTGTGGAAGAGGTGGGCACCGTACCGGTGTACTTCGATGCCGGTCTGCTCCTCCTTTTCGCTGTAGGCATTACCGCCGATGTGGTGGCGGCGGTCGATGACAACAACCTTCAAGCCCAGCTCAGTGGCGGCCTGTTCTGCGATTGTCAGGCCGAAAAAGCCCGACCCTACGATGACGAGGTCAGCGGTCACAAAATCTCCTGGTTCGAATGTGGGCAGCGCAACGTTGTGCATTGTCTGCTGCTCTAGACTACCGAGGCTTTCGCCGGAGCCACGAATCGCGGCCGCGCCACGCTGGGCCGGCCCGGCACCCGGGAGCTGCCGCGCCGCGGGATTGCGGCCTTGGACGGAGGTACTTTTCCACATCCGGTCCTTTTCCACATGGCCGCCTTCCCGTGCCCGCCTGGCCGGGGTCCGTCCGTAGCGTGGAGGGGTAGTGCGGAGCCGGGCGTCCGACGGCGGC
Source organism: Arthrobacter sp. 05L45_2 (assembly GCF_056397525.1). Taxonomy (NCBI): domain Bacteria; kingdom Bacillati; phylum Actinomycetota; class Actinomycetes; order Micrococcales; family Micrococcaceae; genus Arthrobacter; species Arthrobacter sp. 05L45_2. The sequence goes on from NZ_JBFTNO010000115.1 coordinate 8,296, forward strand.
TGGGCCGCTGCGTGCAGGCCACGGCGTGCGGGAGTACTCAGAAAGGGGAAGTCCGGTGTTGCTGCAATGCACCCTTGTCCGGGGCCCGGGGGCGGCGCAGGCCACGGGGCCCGTGGAACTCACGATCGAACTGCCCGCAGGGTGCTCCGGGGCGGACGTCGAGGCTGCCATGGCCCGGCGCTTCGGGACCGGCATGTTGTCCGTGGCAGGGCTGCCCCTGGCCGGGCTGACCGCGGGTGCAGAACCTCTGGTGAACGGCGCGGTACTCGTTGACGGGGCCGGAGTGGTTGGCGGGGCCGGGACGGTCGATGGCTCGGGCGGGCCACTGTCCCATGACTCGGGACCGTCTGCCGGGCCACCCTTGCTGCTCGCCGTCCTGAGCGGCCCCGGCGCCGGAATGGTCCTCCCCCTGCGCCGGGGGCGCTACCGCGTGGGCCGCAGCGGAACGGAGCTCATCCTTCCGGATCCCGACCTGTCCCGCGAACACGCACAACTGGACGTCGGGCCCTCCGGCGTCATGCTCGCCGACCTTGGCAGCGCCAACGGAACAACCGTCGACGGCACACCGGTGGGCAGCGCCCGGGTCTCCAGCGATTCGGTCATCGGCTGCGGCCAGTCAACACTGGGCCTGATCGTTGGGAGTAGCCGCCGCGGGACCGCCGGCGAGGGAACGCCGGCGGCCCTGTCCGGGGCCGGCTCCGATACAACCGAACCGCTGCGGGTCCCGAGCCCCGGTGCGCCTCCCAACCGCGCTGCGCTCGTCCTCACTGCAGTCCTGCCGCTGGCGGTCGGCGTGGCATTGGCGGTCATAACGGGGATGTGGATGTTCCTTGCCTTCTCCGGGTTCTCGGCCGTCTCTGTCCTGGTCCCGGCCCTGTCGGGCCGGAGGCGCCGGCGCGAACTCGCGGCGGCGGTCGCTGCCGCCGCAGCAGCAGACGCTGCCCGCCGGCGCCGGGCCGCACCGCCCGCCGTCGACCTTCTCCTCAGCCCCGGGGCGCAGGCGGACGGCGACGACGAAGCCGAGGAGGCCGGGCCGGTGTGGCTGCGGCTGGGGCTGGCGCCGGGTATGGCGCGGATCCGGCTGGACCCGGATGATCCCAGCTTCCGGGCCCCGCCGCTCGGGGCCGTGCCGGTGTGCCTGAATCCCAACGCGTCCACCCGCGTTGGGGGTCCCGCCCGGGATGTCGCCGGGCTGGTCCGGTTCCTCGTTATGCAGCTAGCGGGCTATCCCAGGGCAGGGCGGACCCGGATACTGCTGCACGGGCCGCCCGACTCCTTGCCGCTCGCAGCACGGTTTCTTTCCCAGGTCTCCCTGTCCGCGGACGTCGCGGGAACCGCGGCCCGGGTTGCCGCCGGCCCGGGGGCAGGCTTCGACCGCGCAGGTTCTGGATTGCTCCGCGTCATCCCCCGACGACTCATCCCCCGACGACGTTGGCCAGAGCGTCCTGCTGGCTGACCGCGGGGCGGTACTGGCCACCGGCGCCACCCGGACGCCTTTCACCCCGGATCTGGTCCCCACCGAGGTTTTCGACCGGTATTGCCGGCGCGCCCGCCGGCCACCGGGACCCGCCGGCGTCGCGGGGCGGATCCCCGATGTGTCCCTCCTCCCTGATCTCCTGCCCTTGTCGGCCGGCGGGATCCGGCAGAGCTGGGCCGCAGCACGCCGCGACCCCGGCGGAGGCCTGCCCGTTCCCGTTGGCCTGTCCGCGTCGGGACCAGTGCGTCTGGACCTGCAGGCCGACGGGCCGCACGTGCTGGTCGCCGGGACCACGGGCTCGGGCAAGTCGGAGTTCCTGCGGACCCTTGTTGCAGGGTTGGCCGCCACATATCCACCGGACGTCGTCAACCTGCTGTTCGTGGATTTCAAGGGCGGCTCGGGGCTGGGGCCTTTGACGGGACTGCCGCACTGCGTGGGCATACTGACGGACCTCTCCGTCCCCGACGTGGCGCGCAGCCTGGCGTCGCTGCGCGCCGAGGTGCGTTGGCGGGAGGAACTGCTGGCCGGGGCCGGTGTGCCCGATCTGGCGGCGTACCAGGTAAAAGCACGGCACCCGGCTCCCGGCTGCCCGCCGCTGCCGCACCTGGTCCTGGTGATTGACGAGTTCCGGATGCTGGTTGAGGACGCCCCCGCCGCGCTGGGCGAACTGATGCGGATCGCCGCCATCGGGCGATCCCTGGGAATACACCTGGTGATGGCTACCCAGCGTCCACAGGGGGCGCTTTCGGCCGACATCAGGGCCAACGTCACGAGCTCTGTAGTGCTGCGGGTCCAATCAGAGCTGGAATCCAGTGACATCATGAATTCCCGGCTCGCAGCGGCGATTCCGCTCAACCGCCCCGGCCGCGCCTACCTCGTCCGGGGCAGCGGAGCACCGGAGGGGTTCCAGACCGCCACCCTGGCACCTCCGCGGAACGGTCCCGGGGGCCGGGTGCAGATCTGGGAAACCGCGGCCCTGCTGGGGGCCGGGGCGGCCGATCTCCCTTCCGTCCCGGCTATGGGCGGACTCCCCAACCCCGCCGAAGCGGCAGCTCCCGTGGTTGAGCTGGCGTCCCGGCTATGGGCGGAGCAGGGCGGGCCGCTCCCCCGGCGTCCGGTCGCCCGCCCGCTGCCGGCGCCGTTGCCGTTTCCCCTCCGGCGGTCACGGCGGCCCGCTGCGTCCTCAGTGCCCGGCGTACTGCTGGGGCTGAGTGACGTGCCGGAGTTCCAACGGCTGCAGGAGCTGGAGTGGCTTCCGGGCAGCCACGGACACCTGGCGCTGATCGGCAGCACCGACGGCGGTACACCGGACAGCCCCTCGGGGACTGCCCGATCCGTGGCCGGACAGTTGTTGGACAGTACAAAGGAGTCCCACCTGTACATGCTCGACGCGAACGGTGCACTGGACTGCCTGGCGGACTCGCCCCGGGTCGGGGCCTGGGCGGGGCTTCATGAACTGCGGCGTGCCGTCCGGGTACTGGAGCGCGTGGCCGGGGAAATCCGCGTCCGGCTGGCTCCCCCGGGCACCGCCGACGCCCCGCCGCTGGTCCTGGTGCTGAACGGCTGGGGGTCGTGGGCGTCGGCGCTCCGCTCGGGTCCCCTGGCGTGGGCGGAGGACCTGGTCCATGACATCATCCGCGACGGGCAGGCGGCCGGGGTGACGGCCATCGTGTCGGGGGGACGAGAGCTGGTTTCCGCGCGGTTCTTCGCGGCCTTGCCGAATCGTGTCTTCTTCCCGGCCGGGTCGACGGAGGAGAGCCGGCACGGCTGGCCGCGGCTGCCGGACCTGGCGCCCGTCCCCGGCAGGGTCGCGGTGGCGGGGCCCTTCGCCGAACCCGCCCCGCACGCCGCCCAACTCTACGAACCGCCTTCCCCAGGCCCGTCCGGCCGCCGCTCCGCCCTCCCTGCGGACCGCAGGCCATTCCGGGTGGAGCCGTTGCCGGCCCGGGTGGGTGTGGCCGAAGTCCGGGCACGGGTCGTGGCGGCCGGCCCCAGCCCGGCATTCTCGGGTCCGGCGCTCGCTGAACCGGGGCCCCGGCTCTGGGTCGGGGTCGGCGGGGACGAACTCCTGCCCATGGCTGTCCCGTTCCCCTCYGGCCGCGCCCTTGCCGTCCTCGGCCGGGGCGGATCGGGGAAGAGCTCCCTGCTGCGGGCGTTGCCGGGCCTCAACCCGGGCCGGACGTGGCTACATCCGGGCGCGGGTCAGTCGCCGGACAGCTATTGGGCCGCCGTCCTCAGACGCGCCCTGGCCGGCGAACTCAAGGGTGACCTGATTGCACTGGCCGACGATGCGGACCTGGCCGGCCCGGAGACGAACCGGTACCTGGCGGAGCTCAACGGCCTGGGCTGGGCAGTGGTGCTGACCGCGGGATTCGGCCCGGGCGTCTTGCAGCGGGTGCCTCTGGCCCTGCAGGCCCGGGTCCACGGCATGGGGATCCTGATCGGCGCCCGAACCCCTGGCGACCCGGACCTCTTCGGGATCCGGCTCGAGCCGGAAGACAACCCGCCGCCGGGCCGCGCCGTTGTGGTGCTCGACGGCCGTCCCACGGCGGTGCAGTTGGCCGTGGAGGGCAGCCCTCCGGACGGGTCAAGAG
>NZ_JBFTNO010000116.1:0-9644 GCF_056397525.1 Arthrobacter sp. 05L45_2
GTGCATGATAACCAGCGGGTGAAGCTGGACGCCGCCGGGCTCGAGCGCATTGGGGTCCTTGTGGGGACGGACACTGTGGGTGTGCCGAAGCCCGATCCCGCGATCTACCTCGAGGGAGTCCGCAGGCTCGGCACGGGCGCCGGGGACACTTTGTACGTCGGCGACAACCGCCTCCTTGACGCGGAGGGCTCGACGGCGGCCGGCCTGGTGGGCGTATGGCTGAACCGCACCGGGGAGCCTGCACCGGGCTTCGCCGGGCGCGAGGTCGCATCCCTGACGGATCTGCTGGCCTGACCGGCAACAAAAACGGCCCGCCCGGAGGATCCATTCCTCCGGGCGGGCCGTTCTGCGTGCGGTCTAGGCCGTTTCCTGCGTAAGCCTCCGGTTGCGCAGTGCAAGGAAGACTCCGACGGCGGCCAGGCCCAGGAGAACCACCAGGCCCAGGGCCACGGCGACGTCAGCCTTGATCATGTTCGACGGCGACACTGCGGCCGCACTCGAGTAGAGCGTGCCCGTGCCCTCGGCGATCCGGGAGTTACCGTCGGCCAGCTTGCCGGCCCCGGTGGAGAGCAGGTTGGAGCCCGACGCCAGCTTCGTGTTGCCGTCCGAGAGCTGCGAAGCGCCGTTGGCGAGGGCCGTGGAGCCCTTGAGCAGGCCCGGGTTGGCCGGATCGGCGGGGTCTCCGGTGATGCCGGTGTTCAGCGACTGYGTACCGTCGGCCAGCCGTGATGTGCCGTCGGTCATCCGGGCAGTGGCCTTGAGCAGGCCGGGGTGTTCGGGGTCGCCGGGGACGCCGTCCATCCCAACGCGGATCTTTGCCGTTCCGGCTGCGAGGAGCTGGGTGCCGAGGACAACGCCGGGGGCGTTGGGGTCCTGGCTGTTGAGCTTCTGCGCGAGGGTGGCGAAACCTGCGGTCAGCTTTCCGGTCCCGGCGTGGAGCTGGCCCGCGCCGGCGTTGAGCTGGGACGCGCCGCCATTGAGCTGGGCTGCGCCGGCCTGGAGCTGGGAGGCCCCCGCATCCAGCCGCTGGGCTCCCGCGAGGATCTTGGCAATCTTGTCTTTGACCACGGCCAGCGGAGCAAGGCCCTGGATGGGGTCGTCTGCGGCGGCCTTGAGCAGTTCCAGCGCCTGGGCCAGTGCGGCGGTGCCGGTGCCGGCTTCGGGATTGTTGTTGGCGCCCCGGTAGCCCTTGAGCTGGTCGGTGCCGGCCTTCAGCTGGGTGGTGCCCGCGGCAAGGCGTCCGGTTCCGTCGGCCAGTTTGGCAGCCCCGGCGTCGAGCTGGGTGGCGCCGTCACCAAGGTTGTTCGGCGCGGTCCCGGAGGCCGTAGGGGTCAGGGCGGCGGAGAGCTGCACGGCGCCGGCGGCAAGTTTCTGCGCGCCGTCGTCCACCTTGTAGACGCCCGGGGCCAGCTTGTTGTTGACGTCCGCCTGGATTTTGACGGCTCCCGTCGCGAGGCTTTGCGCCCCGGCGTCGAGCTTTTGCGCGCCAGGGGCCAGCTTGCCCGCAATCCCTTCCTGGATCTTCGAGGCGCCGTCGGAGAGTTTCCCGGCACCGACGTCGGCCTGGCCTGCGCCGGTGGCCAGTTTTCCGGCACCGTCCTTCAGCTGTTGCGCCCCGGCGGCGGCCTGGCCCGCGCCGTCGTTGAGCCGGGCCGATCCATCCGTGATGCGGCCGGTGACCAGAGTGTAGAAGGCCAGCAGGGCGATCAGCAGCAGGGCCAGAATGGCGATGGCGATCTGTTGCGCCCGGGTGCGGGGCGGGGCGGTGGCGACACGGCTTTGTGGCACGGGTTGTTCCTCTCGACGATCTCGCCGGCAGCGGCTCTGCTGCCGACCCCCCGGAACTGTGATGCAGCTAACATCCAAAAATGGTCGTTGTTCTGCCCGCAGCCAGGTGGGGGAGGGGTTGTTACTCATTGGTAACTTACCGAGCGTAAACTTGCTGGCGTCGAATTGGCAAGGGTTTTCGGCGGATGGATCCCAAAAAGGCGCCGCTGGGGGCGTCCCCAGGCCCTGCGGTGAGGAGTCGGTGCGCCGATTTGTGCAGGGCAAAACTCTCGGGTAAAGTAATTACTCGTGCTGAGGCGCTGGGAGCGCGGGTTTGGACCCGCAGGACCGGCCCGAAAGTTCCATTGGGATATGGTGTAATTGGCAACACTACGGTTTCTGGTACCGTCATTCTAGGTTCGAGTCCTGGTATCCCAGCTCTGAAAATTCCGCGGAATCACGCGGAAATCAGGGGTTCCACACCGGCCTCGCCGATTTGGAACGAAAGCCGAGTTTATGAAATACTRRCTTGGCTYGAAYRGCAGARATGCTGTTTGGAGAGTACAYGGCCCCATCGTATAGCGGCCTAGTACGCTGCCCTCTCACGGCGGTAACGCGGGTTCGAATCCCGCTGGGGTCACCATCAGAACGGTCCCGGGCTTAGCGCCCGGGGCCGTTTTTGTTTGTCGGCACCATTGTTCCGACGCCCGAAACGCCCGGGCCGCCTCCAGCCAACTGGCATGATGTTGCTGTGAGCGCCAACGAAAGTACCGGGACGTCCGGGCAGCCGACCGCCGCAGCACGCCAGGCGGCCGCCGTCGAGCTGCTTGAAGCGGTGCGCCAGGAGCTGTCCGCGGCGTCCCTGCCGCTGGCCCTGGCCGGCGCCGAGGCTGCCCGTCTGGACATCCGCCAGGCCTTGTCGCAGCTGGACGACTACATCCTGCCCCGTTACCGCAGTCTGGACGCGCCCCTGCTCGCCGTCGTCGGCGGTTCCACCGGCGCCGGCAAGTCCACCCTGGTCAACGGACTCGTAGGCCACGCGGTCACCCGGGCCGGCGCGATCCGTCCCACCACCCGGCAGCCCATCCTGCTCCACCACCCCGACGACGCCGCCTGGTTCGAGGATCAGCGCGTGCTCCCGAGCCTGAGCCGGATCCGCGGCACCGTCGTCGCCACGCCGCTGCCCGCCAACCAGGACGGGCCCACGCCAGACCCTGCCGCCATCACCTCGCTGGTCCTCGCTGCCGATCCGGCCGTACCGGAGGGCATTGCCCTGCTGGACGCCCCCGACGTCGATTCCATCTCGGATGAGAACCGCAGGCTCGCCGGACAACTGCTCGCCGCTGCCGACCTGTGGGTTTTTGTCACCRCTGCCAATCGGTACGCCGACGCCGTCCCGTGGCGCCTCCTGCTGGACGCCGCCTCACGCGACATCATGGTGGCCGTGGTGCTGGACCGGGTACCGCAAGCCGCCGAGGAGGAAGTCGCCTCGGATCTCCGGTCCATGCTCAACCGCGAAGGACTCGGCTCTGCACGGCTCTTCGTTGTGCCCGAAGTGGCCCTTGACGGCATGGGAATGTTGCCGGCCGACGCCGTAGCGCCGCTGCGGTCCTGGCTCCAGGAGCTCGCCGCCGATGCCGCCGGCCGCTCAGCAATTGCCCGCCGGACCCTCAACGGCACCGTCAGGGCACTGGCCGGGCGGGTTGAGGCCGTAGCCGGCGCGGTGGCGGCCCAGCGCTGTGCGGCCGGTGTACTGGCCAGCGATGCCACGAGCGCCTACACGGACGCCGTCCGCAGGATCATGGAAGCCACCCGCGACGGTGCCCTGCTGCGCGGCGAGGTCCTGGCCCGCTGGCAGGACTTTGTCGGTACGGGAGAGTTCTTCCGGGTGATGGAGCAGAACATCGGACGGCTGCGGGACCGTATGGGGGCATTTTTTCGGGGTGAACCCACCCCGGCCGTGCGGGTGGAGACAGCGATCGAAACCGGCCTTCAGGCCGTAATCCTCGACGAGGCCGCCAACGCCGCCGAAGAGGCCGACCAGCGCTGGCGCTCGGATCCCGCCGGACGGCAACTGCTGGGCACCGATGACCTGTCCGGCACCAGTGCGGGGTTCGCCGACGCCGTGGCTGCCGAGATCCGGGGGTGGCAGGGGAGCCTGATGGAACTCATCCGGACCGAGGGCCAAGGCAAACGCAGCCAGGCCCGCTGGCTGTCGTTCGGCATCAACGGCCTGGGTGCGGCGCTGATGATCGTCGTCTTTTCCATGACGGCGGGCCTGACGGGACTGGAGATCGGCGTAGCCGGCGGCACCGCCGTCGTTGGCCAGCGAGTCCTCGAAGCCATCTTCGGCGAGGACGCCGTGCGCCGGCTCGCCAAAACGGCCCGCGAGGATCTGCAGGCCAGGTGCGAGCGTCTGCTGGAGGCCGAGCAGGAACGCTTCCTGGTCCGGCTCGAGCTGCCCGACGCGGCGCCACCTGCTGTACTCTCTGACCACGCCGCGGCGCTCGGCCGGCTGGCGGCGGCATGATCCGCCACGCCGCCGCTAAAGAGGCGTCAACATTGGACCGGCGGCTCGATGCCCTCAACGAAGCTCGGGAACTCGCCGACGGCGCCCTCCCGGACGAAACCCTGGATGAGGTGCTCGACATCCTGGAGCGGGCGAGCTCCCGCCGGTCGCTATCGGCGGACCACACCGTCGTCGGGTTCTTCGGCGCGACCGGCAGCGGAAAGTCCTCCTTGTTCAACGCCGTGAGCGGCGCGGAGATTGCGACGGCGGCCGCGCGGCGTCCCACCACGTCCGAGCCGCTCGCCGGTATCTGGGGCGCCGAAGGCAGCGACGGGCTCCTTGACTGGCTGGAGGTCAGCAACCGGCACCACGCCGCCCCGGTGATCGGTTTTGCCGACGACTCCACCGGACTCATCCTGCTGGACCTGCCGGACTTTGACTCGACCCGGGCGGCGAACCGCGAGATTGTGCAGCGCATGGTGGGGCTGGTGGACGTCCTGGTGTGGGTGCTGGACCCGCAGAAATACGCCGACGCCGCCGTCCACAATGATTTCCTTGCGCCCCTCGCCTCGCATGCCGCCGTCACCCTGGTGGTCCTCAACCAGATCGACAGGCTACCCGAGCACGAAATCCGCCCCGTACTGGAGTCCCTGAAGGGCATCCTGGCGCGCGACGGACTGGGCAAAGTCCAGGTCCTCGGCGCCTCTGCCGTGGTCGGGACCGGTGTCGACAAAGTCCGGGCCGCCATCCGGCACGTCGTGATGCAACGGCTGGCCCTCTCACAGCGCCTGGCCGCAGATGTTGACCGGGCTGCAGTCCGGCTGGCCGAGGCTTCCGGGACGGGCGACGCAGCCGGGGTCCGGTCCGGTAGCCGCGACCGGCTGGCCGGCGAACTGGCGGTGGCCGCGAATGTCCCGTTGGTGGTGGATGCAGTGGCCCGCTCCTACCGGCAGGAGGCCACCCGCCGGACCGGCTGGCCGGTAACCCGCTGGCTGGTCCGGTTCCGGCCGGACCCGCTGCGCCGGCTGAACCTGCGCCGGACCGGGGAGCGGCCCGAGTTGAACCGGACCTCGTTGCCCCCTGCCGGGGCACCGGAGCGGGCGCGCACCGACGCGGCCGTGCGGGAATTTGCCGACGCGGCGTCCGACGGCGCGCCCGGCCCCTGGCGCGCCGTTATCCGTGGTGCCGCCAGGGAGGGCCGTGAGCGGCTCCCGGACGCGCTGGACCAGGCAGTCGCGGGAACGGACCTCAAGGCGGGGCGTAGCTCGTGGTGGTGGACGGCTTTCAACGTGGTCCAGTGGCTGGGCTTGCTCGTGGCGCTCGGCGGCCTGGGCTGGCTTGGAGTGCTGGCGGCCTTGGGGTACTTCCAACTTCCCGTGCCGGAGGTGCCCCGGGTGGAGGGCTGGCCGGTTCCTACGGTGATGGTGGCCGGGGGAGTGCTGCTGGGATTGGTCCTGGCCCTGGCCGCGAAGTTCATTGCAGGTGCGGCAGCCCGTGGACGCGCCAGGCTGGCCAGGAAACGGCTGCAGGCGGCGGTCGCCGTCGTCGCGGAAGAGTACGTGGTGGAGCCGGTGGAGCTCGAGGTCAGCCGCCTCAAGTCCTTCAACGCCGCGCTGAAAGCCGCGGCCGGGCCGTCGGGGCTGCCTGGCCGCTGACCGGTTTGACTGCTGCGGGAGCTGCCCGGCGGCTAACCCGAGGCCTGTTCTGCGGCGTCTCGAACCTTAATCATGGTGCGCAGGTTCCGGGTGGTGGTGCTGGCCTTGTATTTTGCCTTGGCGGAGAGCTTACTGAACGGGCTCTCCAGGGTGCCGCCCGTTGGGGCCAGCCACGCGACGGCTTCGGGGCCCAGCCGCGTCAGCTCGACGCCCTCGAGCGCACATCCCGCATCGAAGAGTTCCGTCAGGATTCCGGTATCGGAGGAGAGGGTCACGTAGCTGTGGGTTGCGGCGTCGTCGGCGGGGTAGGGGCAGGCGTCCACCAGGGCGGCGACCCGGTCGGCGGTCAACACCACCACCCAGGCGTCGTAGCCGAAGGTCTCCCGCAGGCATGCCTCAAACTCGGCCTTCACCCGGCTGGCCGAGAGCTTGCTGGCAAGGACAACGTTTCCGCTGGCCAGGAGGGTCTTTACCGCCTCGAAGGGCCGTGATTTGAGGGCCTCTTTGAGCTCGGCCATCTTGATGTTGATGCCGCCCACGTTGACCCCGCGCAGGAAGACCGCATAGCTGTTCATGGCCACAGCCTAGCGGTGCCCGCCGGTTGGGGTCCTAGTCGTTGGTCTTGCGCAGGGCTTCGGTCAGGACGCGGGCCGCGTTGCAGACCACCTCGGCGTGCAGGCGGCCGGGCTGGCGGGTCAGGCGTTCGATGGGTCCGGAGATGGACACAGCGGCAATCACGCGTCCGGAAGGCCCGCGGACCGGCGCCGAAACGGAGGCGACGCCCGGCTCACGTTCCCCGAGGCTCTGCGCCCAGCCCCGGCGTCGTACTCCCGCCAGAACAGTAGGCGTGAAGCGGGCGGCCTGGAGGCCCTCCAGGAGCCGGTCGTGATCTTCCCAGGCCAGCAGCACCTGGGCGGCGGAGCCGGCCTTCATGGACAGCTGGGTGCCCACCGGGATGGTGTCGCGGAGACCGATGGGCCGTTCCGCCGAGGCCACACAAACGCGCCAGTCGCCCTGGCGCCGGAAGATCTGGGCACTTTCACCGGTGGCGTCACGAAGCTGCATTAAGACCGGACCGGCGGAGGCGATCAGCCGGTCTTCACCGGCGGCCGATGCAAGTTCAACCAGACGGCTGCCGAGTACAAACCGGCCCTGGATGTCCCGGCTCACCAGGCGGTGATGGACCAGCGCGAGGGCCAGGCGGTGCACCGTGGGGCGCGCGAGTCCGGTAGCCGCAACGAGCTGCGCCAGGGTGGTGGGGCCGGCCTCAAGTGCATCGAGCACATGGGCCGCTTTATCGATGACGCCGACGCCACTAGAATTGTCCATGTAATGATATTGCCGTCTCAATATCTGAGATGCAAATCATTGCGCTGGCGTATTCGGTAACAGTCCTGCTTCAGTGGAACTCATCAACCCGCCGAAACGGGATCTGTCGCGGAGCAACGCAGGCAATCCCGAGGTGAAAACAGCAGTGAAGGGAGCAGGCCGTGGCAAAGACATTGGCCGAGAAAGTCTGGGACGCRCACGTGGTGCGCAAGGGGGACGGCGAAGGCGCCGGTGCCCAGCCGGACCTCCTCTTCATCGATCTTCACCTCGTGCACGAAGTGACCTCCCCGCAGGCTTTCGAGGGGCTGCGGCTCGCTGGCCGCAAGCTTCGCCGGCCGGACCTCACCATCGCTACTGAGGACCACAACACTCCCACGCTGGCCATCGACAAGCCAATCGCGGACCTGACCAGCCGGACCCAGATCGAGACCCTGCGCAACAACTGCAAGGAGTTCGGCGTCCGCCTGCACTCCCTCGGCGACGCCGAACAGGGAATCGTGCACGTGGTGGGACCGCAGCTGGGTCTCACTCAGCCGGGCATGACGGTGGTCTGCGGCGACTCCCACACCTCCACCCACGGCGCTTTTGGGGCCCTCGCGATGGGCATCGGCACCTCCGAAGTGGAGCACGTTATGGCCACGCAGACCCTCTCCCTGAAGCCGTTCAAAACCATGGCGATCAACGTCGAGGGGACCCTGCGCCCCGGCGTCAGCGCCAAGGACATCATCCTGGCCGTGATTGCCAAGATCGGGACCGGCGGCGGGCAGGGCTATGTCCTGGAATACCGCGGATCTGCCATCCGGGCGCTGTCCATGGAAGCCCGCATGACCATCTGCAACATGTCCATCGAGGCCGGTGCCCGGGCCGGTTTGGTTGCCCCGGACCAGACGACGTATGACTACATGCACGGCCGCCCGCACGCACCCGAGGGTGCGGACTGGGACTCTGCCGTCGAATACTGGAACACGCTGCGCACCGACGATGACGCGGCGTTCGACGTCGAGGTGGACCTCGACGCCGACACCCTGGAACCGTTCGTGACGTGGGGGACCAACCCCGGCCAGGGCGTTTCGCTGTCCGCCAAGGTCCCGGCGCCCGCGGACTTCGGCGACGAGAACGCCAAGGCCGCCGCCGAACGGGCACTGCAGTACATGGGCCTCGAGGCGGGCACGCCCATGAAGGACATCCGCGTGGACACCGTCTTCCTCGGCTCCTGCACCAACTCCCGGATGGAAGACCTCCGGGCCGCTGCGGACATCATCCGCGGCCGCACCAAGGACCCGGATGTCCGCATGCTGGTGGTCCCGGGGTCTGCCCGCGTGCGGCTAGAGGCCGAGGCCGAGGGCCTGGACAAGGTCTTCACCGACTTCGGCGCGGAGTGGCGCTTCGCCGGCTGCTCCATGTGCCTGGGAATGAACCCGGACCAGCTGGAGGTGGGAGAGCGCTGCGCCTCCACCTCCAACCGCAACTTCGAAGGACGCCAGGGCAAGGGCGGCCGCACCCACCTGGTCTCGCCTGTCGTGGCGGCCGCGACGGCGGTGCGCGGCACGCTGAGCTCACCATCGGACCTTGATCCGGCGCCCGAAGCCTCCGCCCGCCACGCCGCAGCGGTCTAGCCTCCCGTCAGGCCCGCCCCGGTCCCCACAGCCCCGAAGGATCCGCCATGGAAAAGTTCACCACCCACACCGGCATCGGTGTCCCGCTGCGTCAGAGCAACGTCGACACCGACCAGATCATCCCCGCCGTCTACCTCAAGCGCATCACACGGACCGGCTTCGAAGACGCCCTGTTCTCGGCCTGGCGCAAGGATCCGGCCTTCATTTTGAATCAGGAGCCGTTCAGCGCCGGCTCGGTCCTGGTGGCCGGTCCGGACTTCGGCACAGGATCATCACGCGAGCACGCCGTCTGGGCACTGAAGGATTACGGGTTCAAAGCCGTCCTGTCCTCCCGGTTCGCCGACATCTTCCGCGGCAATTCCGGCAAACAGGGACTTCTTGCTGCCGAGGTTGCCCAGGACGACATCGAGCTGATCTGGAAGGTACTGGAGAATGCGCCGGGTACCGAGGTTCGGGTTGACCTCGTGTCCAAGACGGTGGAGTGCGGCAACGTCGTGGCACCGTTCGAAATTGACGATTACACCCGCTGGCGCCTCTTGGAGGGTCTGGACGACATTGGCCTGACCCTGCAGCATGAAGAGGACATCACCGCATACGAGGCCACGAGGCCAGCGTTCAAGCCGACTACGCTGCCAGCCAAGCTTTCCTAGGGCTTTCCTCGGCGAGGGATGCCGAAGTGCCGCCTTTGGGTCAGGGACCCGACGGCGGCACTTTCGTTTAAGCGCTCATTACTCGGCCAAGTGCCTGCTACTCGGCGAGATCCTGGAC
>NZ_JBFTNO010000117.1:0-12918 GCF_056397525.1 Arthrobacter sp. 05L45_2
ACATATGTCTACTCTTGAGATCAAGGACCTGCACGTCAGCATTGACACCGAGCAGGGCACCAAGGAAATCCTGAAGGGCGTCAGCCTGACCATCAAGACCGGCCAGACCCACGCCATCATGGGACCGAACGGCTCCGGCAAGTCCACCCTGGCTTCGACCATCGCAGGCCACCCGCGCTACAACGTCACGAGCGGCACCATCACGCTCGACGGCGAAGACGTCCTCGCGATGAGCGTGGACGAGCGTGCCCGCGCCGGCCTCTTCCTGGCCATGCAGTACCCGGTGGAGGTCCCGGGCGTGAGCATGACCAACTTCCTGCGCACCGCCAAGACCGCCATCGACGGCGAGGCCCCGAAGCTGCGTAACTGGACCAAGGACGTCAAGGCTGCCATGGYCCAGCTGCGCATCGACGCCGACTTCACCCAGCGCAACGTCAACGAAGGCTTCTCCGGCGGCGAGAAGAAGCGCGTGGAGATCCTCCAGCTCGAACTCTTCAAGCCGAAGTTCGCCATCCTCGACGAGACCGACTCCGGCCTCGACGTCGACGCGCTGAAGGTCGTCTCCGAGGGCGTCAACCGCGCCCACTCCGGAGGCAACATGGGCACCCTGCTCATCACGCACTACACCCRGATCCTGCGCTACATCAAGCCGGAGTTCGTGCACGTGTTCGTTGACGGCAAGGTTGTTGAAGAAGGCGGCCCGGAGCTTGCCGACCGCCTCGAAGAAGAAGGCTACGACCGCTACGTCCAGGGCGCCGGAGCCGCCACCATCGCTGCCGCCGACGCCGCAGCACAGGCTTAGTTAGGACTACGCCATGACCGAAATCAATATGGCCCGCACGGGCCTCGAGGATGTCGAAGAGGCACTCAAGGATGTGATCGACCCTGAACTGGGTGTGAACATTGTTGACCTTGGCCTGCTGTACGGCCTGAAGTATTCAGACGACGACGGCGCCCTCCTGATCGACATGACCCTGACCACCGCTGCCTGCCCGCTCACCGATGTGATCGAGGAGCAGGTCGGCAAGGCCCTCGACGGAATCGTCGACGACTGGCGCCTGAACTGGGTATGGATGCCGCCATGGGGTCCGGAACGGATCACCGAGGACGGCCGCGACCAGATGCGGGCCCTCGGCTTCAACATCTAGATCCCCGGCCGCCCACGCGGCACCCGCAGGAACGACGACGGCGGGCCCACCTCCAGGAGGCGGGCCCGCCGTCGTCGTTCTATCGGTTGCTCCGCAACGGCCCTTTTGGCGGCCCATCACGGCCGTTTCGGAGCAGTCGATGGATTTGGGGCTACGGGGTGGCGGCCCTGAACGTGTCGCACTGGTTGATGTCACCGGTCTTGTAGCCCTGGTAGAACCACTTCTGCCGCTGGGCGCTGGAGCCATGGGTCCAGGACTCCGGGGAAACCCGCCCGGTGGCGGCCTTCTGGATCCGGTCATCGCCCACGGAGGACGCCGCTGACAGGGCGTCCTGCAGGTCCTGCGTCTTCAACGGCTCCAGGAACGGCTGGCCGGACTTGGGATCCTTGGTGGTGGTGGCGTACCGAACCCACAGGCCGGCGTAGCAGTCGGCCTGCAGCTCAACCCGCACAGCACCGGACTGCGGACCCTGCGGATCCTGCTGGGCCCGGTCGATGGTGCCGAGCAGGTTCTGGATGTGGTGGCCGAACTCATGCGCCACGACGTACTCCTGCGCCAGCGGCCCGCCCGAGGACCCGAACCGGTCCACCAGTTCCTGGAAGAAACCCGGATCGAAGTAGGCCGTCTGGTCCGCGGGGCAGTAGAACGGGCCCACCTCGGAGGTCGCCGCGCCGCACCCGGTGTTGGTGCCGCCCCGGAACAGGACGGTTTCCGGCTGCGGGTACTTCTTGTTGTACTTCGCCAAATACTCCGGCCAGAACGCGTTGAGGCTGTTCACCGTACCCACGATCCGGCACTCCAGGCGGGCGTCGGCGTCGGCGCCGGTCTTGCACGCCGGAGCCGTTGCCTGGCTTTGGGTCTGGTCCTGGGTGGTGCCGGTCAGGCCCTCGAGGAGGCTGGGGTTGATGCCGAAGAGGGCTGCCAGGAGCAGCACAATTCCGCCGCCGATCCCGCCGCCGATTTTGGTGCCGCGACCCATGCCGCCGCGGCTCTGGACCTGGGACGGGTCCAGCTGGACGTTGTCATTGAAGCTCATGCTGTCACAATATCCCCTGCCGCCCGCCGATACGTCGCTGCCCGGTAAAGTTGGTCCGATGCCTTTTCTCGACAGACTCCAGCGCTGGGCCGACGACCGCCCCGACGCCACCGCCGTCGTCGTGGCCGGTCAGCGCCTGAGCTGGTCCGGGCTGCGGGATGCCGCGGCCGCTCTTGTTGCCGACACACCGGCGGTGACGGTGCTGGCCGAGCCGAACTCCACCGGTTTCGCGGTCTCCTTCGCGGCGGCCGTAGCGGGAAGCCGCCGCTGCGCCGTCCTGGATCCAACCTGGCCCGGGCCGCTCCTGGACGCCCTGACCGGACGGATCGCCGAAACCTGCCCGGCCGGGGGCGGCGAGGTGGGCAGCGCGCCGGGCGTCGCGCCGGGCAGTGAGCTGGGCAGTGAGCTGGCGGACGGCCCGGCGGCGTCGCCGTTCCTGATCGGACTGACCTCCGGCACCACTGCGCTGCCCAAGGCGTTCAGCCGGTCGCGGCAGTCCTGGCGGCGCTCCTTCGAGTCTTCCGTGGAGTTCTTTGGCCTGCGGACCGGCGATAAAACCCTGGCGCCGGGGCCGCTGGCGGCCAGCCTGAACCTCTACGCCCTCGCCGAATGCCTGTACGCGGGTTCCGAGTTCCACACCCTGGCGGAGTTCGATGTCGGCGACGCGCACGCCGCGGTCAGCCACGACGGCATCACCCGACTGGTCCTGGTGCCCACCATGCTGCGGCTGCTCAGCGAACGCGGCCTGGCCGGGGGAGTGGACGGCTCCGGACTGCGGAGCATCATCTGCGCCGGCTCCAAGCTCGACGCGCGGACCCTGGAGGCCGCGCGGCGCTGGGCACCGAACGCCACAATTTTCGAGTACTACGGCGCCGCGGAACTCAGCTTCGTCGCCGGCGCCGGACTGCCGCCCGGCGAAGTACCCGCGGCCGGCGGGACCGGCATCGGCGCCCCGTTCCCCGGCGTCGCCGTCAGGATCCTTGACGCCGCCGGCTCCCCGGTTCCGGACGGGCAGCCGGGCAACGTCTGCGTCCGCAGCGGCCTCGTCAGCGACGGCTACCTCTGGGGGGACGACGGCGAGGCGCTGCAGTGCTTCGACGGCTGGTACACCGTGGGGGACCAGGGCTACCTCTCTGACGGCGTCCTGCATCTGCTGGGCCGCCGCTCGGACATGATCGTCACTGCCGGCACGAACGTGTACCCGCATGAAGTGGAACTTGCCCTCGCCTCCGTGCCGGGGGTGGCCGCCGCTATTGCCGCAGGTCAGGCCGACGATCTCCGCGGCCAGCGCGTGGTGGCGGCCGTACTGCCCTCGCACGGCGGGCTCACGGCAACCCTGCTCAAATCCGGCCTCGAGCACATCCTGGCCCGGAACAAACGACCCCTGGACTACTACCTGCTCACCGATCTGCCCGTCACGGACCGGGGCAAGCCCAGCCGGCCGCTCCTCCTCGAATGGATCCTTGGCAACGACCCGCGGGTCCGGCGCCTTGGCTGAGGACCCGGTGACCCCGGCCCCGGCGCGCGCCCGGCTGCTGCCGGATGACCGGCAGCCCGTCATCATTGCCGCGCTGCGGACCCCGGTGCGGCGCGCCCACGGCGCCCTGAAATCCCTGCAGGCCCACGAACTGCTGGCACCGGTCCTGGCCGGCCTGATGGCCGGCGGCGGGGTGCCGCCGGACCTGGTGGCCGACGTCGTGATCGGCAACGCGGTGGGCGGCGGCGGCAATGTGGCCCGGCTCGCGGCCCTCGAAGCCGGACTGGGCATCGACGTGCCCGGACTCACCGTCGACCGGCAGTGCGGGTCCGGCCTGGACGCGGTGGTGTTGGCCTCCCGGCTCGTCGCTGCGGGCGGGCCGGGAGCCAACGTGTACCTCGCCGGCGGTGTGGAGAGCATCAGCACCGCGCCGCTGCGTGCCCGTCCGGACGCCGATGCCGGACCGCAGTTCTTCAGCCGCGCACAGTTCGTCCCGGAGCGTTTCGGTGATCCGGACATGGGGGCCGCGGCGGAGAACGTTGCGGCCCGATGCGGTATTTCCCGGCAGCGGCAGGATGACTTTGCCCTGCGCAGCCACCGGCGTGCCCTCGACGCCGCGGCGTCCGGCGCCTTCGACGCCGAGATCGTGGCCCTGCCGGGGCCCGCGGGACCGGTGGTCACCGACGACGGCCCCCGATCCTCCCTTACCCCGGGTGTGCTGGCCCGGTTCGGTCCCGCCTTCGTCCCCGGCGGAACGGTCACGGCCGGCAACTCCTGCTTCGACGCTGATGCGGCTGYCGCCGTCGTCGTCACGTCCCTGGCGCGGGCCAGGGAACTCGGCGCCCGCGACGGGTTGCTGGTGCTCGGGACGGACACGGCCGGGGTGGACCCGGAACTGCTCGGGATGGGCGCGGCTGCCGCCGCGGAGCGCCTCCTCGGCACTTCCGGGGTGGCCCCCGGTGACCTCGGCCTCATCGAATTCAACGAGGCCTTCGCCTCCCAGACACTGGCGTGCCTGGACCGGCTCGGCATCGATCCGGAGCGGGCCAACCTCGACGGCGGAGCTCTCGCCCTGGGCCATGCCTACGGTGCATCCGGTGCGGTGCTCGTCACCCGGCTGCTGGCTCAGGCCCGCCGGAAACCCCAGGACGGTACCCTCGCCCTGGCCATGATCAGCATCGCCGGCGGGATGGGGACCGCGGCGCTGTTCGAATACCGGGCGCTGAGGTAGCTGCCTCCTGGCGGACATGCCCATCCGCGGGCGCCAGAGATGGACATGCCCATTCCTGGGCTTGAGCGTTGGACATAATGCCGATATGTCCACTGGCTGGCGCAGCGAGTGGACATGCTCATCCGGAGTAGCTCCGAGGGCTGGCTTGGACAGTGCAGCAACGGACATGTCCATCCGTAGGACTGAAGGTTGGACATGTCCATTTGCTGATGCCAGGGGCGGACATGCTCATCGGCGCGCAGTCGGGAGCCGGAGGCCGGTGGCTTACTGGGAAGGACATGTCCGGTGCCGCCAGCGAGGCGCGGACATGTCCACTGCCTGAGCCCGCTGATGGACATGCTCATCCGCCGTCTCCGTGGACCGTCGGCTTGCGTGGTGCACCAACGGGCATGTCCATTCCTGGTCTTGAGGGTTGGACATAGTGCAAATATGTCCACTGTCCGAGGCCACGAATGAGCATGTCCATCCGGGCAGGCACCAGACGGACATGTCCATCCGGGCAGGGCCACAAACCCGTCAGGCGTCGTGGTCTTCCGTTTCGCCCAGGCCTCGCGCAGCCAGGGCGTCGCCGGTCTGTCGGGCGAAGGCCACTGTCGTGATGAACACCGGCAGCACCAGGGCGCGCGGATTCCGCTCCAGGCCACGGGCGCGGGCGGAATCGCGGACATCGGCATACGCGCCCGCGATGAACGGGATGCTGCGCAACATCACCGCGATGGTCAGGGCAAACCGCTCCGGATCCGCGCCGAGCCGCCGGAACGGGCGTGCCAGTGACGCGACGCCGTCCAGGAGCGTCTGCACAGGCGTCGTGGCGGTCAGAATTGCGGCGGCCACCACGCAGACAAGGACGTTCAGCACGATCTTGGCGGCCACGGGACCGCCGAGCTGCCACCACTGGAAAGCACCGACCACGGCCAGCACCGGCAGGACCGGCCGGACAGCACGCAGCAATCGGCCAGGGCCGGCCCCGCTCAACAGATACACCCCGCACAGCACGGCCAGTCCCACGGCGGCAGCGGCCCAATCGGCGATCAGGAACGAGCCCATCCCGCACGCCACGACCAACGGAAACTTCAGCCACAGCGGCGCCCGATGGACCAGAGAGGACCCCGGCACAAAAGTGGCCAGCAGGAATCCGTGGCCTCTCACGGCCGGTCGCCGTCCCGGCGGCGCACGGCCGCATCCCCGCGGCCCCCGCCCCCGCCCCCGGCGAGGCCTACGGCCCCGGCCCCGCTGGCCCCTGCGAAACCTCCGGCCCCGCCAACGCCCCCGCCGACGCGTTCCGACTCCACCGCGCACAGCGCCCGGTAGTGCGCGACGGCGTCGGCGGCACCGCCGTCGAACACGACCCTGCCGGCGTCGACCACCAGCACCCTGTCCAGGTCGAGGGCAAGGTCAAGGTCGTGCGTGGACAGAATGATTTGCTGGTCGAGACCCGCCAGCGTCCGGCGCAACAGTTCCCGGTTTCGGAGATCCAGGAGCGTTGACGGTTCGTCCAGCACCAGGATTTCCGGGTCCACAGCCAGCACCGCCGCCAGGGCTACGAGCTGCCTTTCACCGCCCGAAAGATCGTAGACGCTCTGGTCGGCGAGCCCCAGCAACGCGAAGCGGTCGAGGCAGGCTTCGGCGAGGGCACGGCGCTCGACGGCGTTCCGCACCGAGCGGCGCAGCGACAATTCGACGTCCTCACGGCCGGTCGGCATGACCAGCTGCGACAGGGGATCGGTGAACACAAAGCCCACCCTGCGGCGCACGGCGCGGACGTCCCGGACGGTATCGGCGCCCGCCACCGCCACCGTCCCGGACGTCGGGGCGACGAGGCCGTTGAGCATCCGCAGCAGGGTGGACTTGCCGGACCCGTTCGCGCCGATGACGCCGATGCGCCGCTCCGCCAGCGTGAGCGAGACCGGTTCGAGCAGGGTCCTGGGCTCCGGGCGGCCGTCAACAACCACCCGGACTCCGGCCCGGTCTAGGACGATGCTCACGGCCGGACAGCTGCCCCGGCTGCCCCGTCGGCCTGAGCGGCCCGGCCCGCGGGAAGAGCCCGGCCCGCGGAACGACCCTGGCCCACGCGGCGGAGCAGCAGGTCCGGGAACGCCTTGTGCAGCGCCAGGGCCACCGTCACGGCGAGGATGTTCTTGATGATGTCGCCCGGGTAGAACGCGAGGTCGGCGACGAAGGCCGCCGGGAAGCTGAGCTTGGCGTTGACCATCATGCCCAGGACCCCCAGGCCGTGGATGAAGACAATGCTGCTCACCATGGCGGCGCCGAAAAGCAGGAGCCCCCGCACCTTCGAGGAGCGCCCCGCGGTGCGGCGCAGTACGACGGCGGTCAAGGCGCCTACCGCCGTGGCCGCCAGCAGGAAGCCGAAGATGTAGCCCGCCGAGGGGCCGGCCAGGACACCCAGCCCACCGCGGCCGCCGCTGAAGATCGGCAGCCCGGCGAAGCCGAGGAGAAGATAAAGTCCGACGGCGGCGAAGGCGCGGCCGGCGCCCAGCGCGAGCCCGGTCAGCATCACCGCGAGCGTCTGCAGTGTGATGGGAACCCCGAAACCGCCCACCGGGATGGCCGCGATCAGCGCGAATGCCGCGATGATCGCGGCGAAGACGGCGATGAGGGCAAGGTCGGTGGTGTCCCAGCGGCGCCGGGGCTGGCGGGTGCCGGCCGGGGAGGCAGTCGTGTTGCCCGCAGTGGTGCCGCTGACGGCGTTGTCGGTGTTGCTCATGCTGGTTCCTGTCGGGTGGTCGGTGGTGGGGAAGCTCACTTTCGACGATACGGCGGCGGCGCACACGCCATTTTGTAGGCCCTCCACTAAGCGGGGCCGCTCCGGCTGGACAACCCCGCCAAACCGGACGGTAGCTCCCGCCGTTGTGCACAGCACTTCCCGATGTCACCCGCCGGAGTACCTGCCGGTAGACTGGCAGAGGCCGTCCTCTCGGCCATACTGCCCCGGCCCCGTCCAGACTCCATCCGTCGTGCCGCGGCGTCCCCTGTTGTGAAAGGCCTTACCTGCATTGATTACCGTCCAGGACCTCGAACTGCGCGCCGGCGCCCGTCTGCTGATGGACTCGGTGAGCTTCCGGATCGA
The DNA here is from genome assembly GCF_056397525.1 of Arthrobacter sp. 05L45_2. NCBI lineage: Bacteria > Bacillati > Actinomycetota > Actinomycetes > Micrococcales > Micrococcaceae > Arthrobacter > Arthrobacter sp. 05L45_2. Next base: position 7,981 of record NZ_JBFTNO010000117.1, read on the forward strand.
CAAGGGGGACAAAATCGGCCTTGTCGGCCGTAACGGTGCAGGCAAGACCACTTTGACCCGTGTGCTGGCAGGCGAGGGGCTGCCCGCCGCCGGCAAGGTCACGCGCAGCGGCGAGATCGGCTACCTGCCGCAGGACCCGCGCACCCCTGACATGGAGCAGCTCGCCCGGGACCGGATCCTTTCGGCCCGCGGCCTCGACATCGCCGTCGGCAAGCTCCGCATCGCGCATGAGGAAATGGCCAGCGAGGACGCCACCATCCAGCGCAAGGCCATGAACCGCTACGACCGCCTGGAATCTGAATTCCTCGCCGCCGGCGGCTACGCTGCCGAGGCCGAGGCGGCGGCGATCTGCTCCAACCTCGCGCTGCCGGACCGCCTGCTGAACCAGCCGCTCAAGACCCTCTCGGGCGGCCAGCGCCGCCGTGTGGAGCTGGCCCGGATCCTGTACTCCGACGCCGAGACGATGCTGCTGGATGAGCCCACGAACCACCTCGACGCCGATTCCATCGCCTGGCTCCGTGAGTTCCTCAAGAACCACCAGGGCGGCCTGATCGTCATCAGCCACGACACCGAGCTGCTCGAGGCCACGGTCAACAAGGTCTTCCTGCTGGACGCCAACCGSGCGCAGATCGACTTCTACAACATGGRYTGGAAGCGCTACCTCACCCAGCGCGAGACGGACGAACGCGCCCGCAAACGCGAACGCGCCAACGCGGAAAAGAAGGCCCAGGTCCTTATGGACCAGGCYAACAAGATGCGCGCCAAGGCCACCAAGGCGGTCGCCGCGCAGAACATGGCCAAGCGCGCCGAGCGTCTGCTSGGCGGCCTCGAAGCGGTCCGCGAGAACGACCGCGTGGCAGCCCTGCGCTTCCCGGACCCGTCGCCCTGCGGCAAGACCCCGCTCACGGCGGACGGCCTCAGCAAGTCCTACGGGTCACTGGAAATCTTCACCGACGTGGACCTCGCGATCGACCGCGGCTCCAAGGTGGTCATCCTGGGCCTCAACGGCGCCGGCAAGACCACGCTGCTGCGGATGCTGGCCGGCGTGGACAAACCGGACACCGGCGAGGTCATCCCGGGCCACGGGCTGAAGGTCGGCTACTACGCACAGGAGCATGAGACGCTCGACGTCGACCGCACCGTGCTGCAGAACATGCGTTCAGCCGCCCCGGACATGAACGACTCCGAGGTCCGCGGCATCCTGGGCTCGTTCCTGTTCTCCGGGGACGACGTCGACAAGCCGGCGGGCGTGCTCTCCGGCGGCGAGAAGACCAGGCTGGCACTGGCCACCATCGTTGCCTCGAGCGCGAACGTGCTGCTCCTCGATGAGCCCACCAACAACCTCGACCCCGCCAGCCGCTCCGAAATCCTCGGCGCGCTGCGCAACTACACCGGGGCTGTCGTCCTGGTGAGCCACGACGAGGGGGCCGTAGAAGCGCTGAACCCGGAGCGCGTTGTGCTGTTGCCCGACGGCGTCGAAGACCTGTGGAACGCGGACTACCTGGACTTGATTACGCTCGCCTAGGCCTAGGCGTAGGCGTAGGCCGAGCCGTGCGGGCCTGCAGCCCCACCGGTCCGCGGCTCGCGCGGGTGATTTGCCGCGTGCTCGCTCGTTCCTCGCTTAGACGCACGCTTAGCGGACCTGGAGTTCCTCTGCTGCTGTGATGCGGTGGAGTTCTTTGTAGGTGATCGAGAACATCGAGTTGTGGTCACCGGCTCCTGCCCAGAGGAGGGGGTGCTCCGCCAGGGATTCGTCCAGCAGTGTCCTGATGGGTTGCGGGTGGCCGAGCGGGGCGACGCCGCCGACGTGCTGGCCCGTGTGGCGCAGGACGAATTCCGGGTCCGCCCGGCGAATCTTGCCGCAGCCCAGGCGGTCGGCCACCATCCGGACGTCCACTTTCGCCGCGCCGCTGGCCAGAATCAGCAGGGGAGCGCCGTCCAGGTCGAAGACGAGGCTGTTGGTGATCGCCGCGACATCACAGCCCAGGGTGGCGGCCGCGGCGGCGGCGGTGGGAACTGCGGTGTCGAACACCGCCACGGTGTCAGTTGAACCTGCTGCGACAAGGGCCCGCCGGACGTTGGCGACGGCGTCGTCATCCATGGCGTGGACCTCAGAATCCCTGGGCATCGAGGATGGCGTCTTCCTCTTCCTCGGCCGTGGGGTTCCTTCCCTTCCGCGGTGCCGGACGACGGCGGGGCCCCGGCCGGCTGGCATGCACGTACACGCCCTCCTCCGCCTGGGCCGCCTGGGCCTCGGCGTCCTCCGCGTCGATCGCGGCGTTGCGTGCCTGCTGGCGGGCGGCGTAACCAAAGCCGATGAACATCAGGACGCCAAAGGCAAACCACTGGAGCGAGTAGGACAGGTGCGTCCCCTCGTCGGTGGAGGGTTTGAGGAAGGGGACCGGCATGTCCGCGACCGGGGGCGTCTCGGAGGCCAGCTGGCCGTACGCGCCGGTGAGCAGGGGATACCCAAGCTGTYTGGAATAGGCGGTCAGGTCGATGGATGCCAACTGGCCCTCGGGGGCGCCGCGCTGCAGGGCCGGTTCGGCGGGCTTCAGCCGCGCCACCACCGTCACATCCCCGGACGGCGGGGCCGGTACAGAGTCCGGGCTGCCGGGGGTCTTGTTTCCGATCGGAAGCCACCCCCGGTCAATCACCACCGTCTCTCCGGAGACGAGCCTGAACGGCACCACCACTTCGTAGCCCGGCTGACCGTTGAGCGGCCTGTTGCGGACAATCCGCTGGCCTGCTTCGTCGTAGCGGCCGTGGAGTTCCACCTGCGTCCATTCGCGCTCCGCGTCCATGCTGATAAACTCCTGGCGCGCCGCGGCGAAGGGAATCGGGGTGGCCGAATAGTTCGAAACCACCCGGTTGATCTCGGCAAGCGTCTCCGCCCGGCGGTCCATCTGCCAGCGGCCGAGGAAGACGCAGGCGGTGGCGAAGATCGCGGCCAGCAGGAGATAGCCCAGCCATTTGCTGGAAAAGAGGAAGCGGTACATTCAGCAGGCCTTGCCCGCGGCATCGGCCGCGTCGTCCAGCGGAACGGTGGCCTTCCACAGCCCCCGGGTCTGCAGGTAGTCCTCCAGCCACCCGCGGTGATCCGGACACGCGAGCCAGATCTTGCGCCGCTCGGGGGTGTGGATCTTGGGGTTGTTCCACAACAGTTGCCATTCGGCGTTAGCGCGGCAGGCCTTGCGGGAACAGGTCGCTTCGGCAGGCTCGGCTGCGGCTCCCGCGAGGTCAAAGATATTCATGATGCAGCCCGTCCGTGGTCCTCGTCGTCGTCAATCAGTTCACCCTGCAACAGGGTGCCGGGGACATCGTCCGCCGGGGCTGGCCCTTGCCCGGGTGTTTCCGTGGGGCCGGGCGCGTCCAGCTCGCCCATGGGCACGTAGTCCAGCAGCGACTCGCTGTGCACCTCGGCGTGGTCGCTGCCGTTGGCAATCACCACCGCCACCCAGGGCAGGAATACGGCGCCGATCACGGGCAGGATCTTGAACCAGCCGTCCACCACAAACACCAGGACCAGGCAGACCATACGGATGCCCATGGCCACGGCATACTTGATCATCCGCTGGCGCATCTCTTCCGAGTGGGCCGCGGCAGCGTCCGTAATGCTGTGGACCTCGGTGTCGCCGGAGTCCTCCCCGGACGTCCGTTCACCGGGTCGGTTYTTGWKTGTCACGGCTGTCAGATCACGCTCCMWAGGCTTACTTCGATTCTCTCACCATCGGCAGGGCCGCCCAAACGCCGGCGGGCCGGGCGGGAAGGTGCCGGCCGGAGGCTAAGATCGGAGGCAGGAAAATCCAGCCGACCCAACGCGGTGCCCGTGCGCCGCAGAATCCCGGAGCCCACCATGACTGAAGCACCCACCACCGGCCGCAGCGTCCTCATCACCGGCGGCAACCGCGGCATCGGACTGGCCATCGCCGAATCCTTCCTCGCCAACGGCGACAAGGTGGCCGTCACCTACCGCAGCCAGGCCACCCTTCCGGACGGCATCCTCGGCGTGAAGGCGGACGTCACCGATGAAGCCTCGGTGGACGCAGCCTTCGCCGAAGTCGAGGCGGCGCACGGTCCCGTCGAAGTGCTGGTGGCCAACGCCGGCATCACCAAGGACACCCTCCTGATGCGGATGAGCGAAGACGACTTCACCTCTGTTCTGGACACGAACCTCACCGGCGCCTTCCGGGTCATCAAGCGCGCCTCCAAAGGCATGATCCGGGCCCGCAAGGGCCGCGTGGTCCTGATTTCCTCGGTCTCGGGCCTCTACGGCGCCCCGGGCCAGATCAACTACTCCGCATCGAAGGCCGGCCTCGTGGGCATCGCCCGGTCCCTCACCCGCGAACTGGGCGGCCGGGGCATCACCGCCAACGTCGTCGCACCCGGCTTCATCAACACGGATATGACCGCCGAACTGCCCGAAGCAACGCAGAAGGACTACCTCTCCAAGGTCCCCGCCGGCCGCTTTGCCGAGGCCTCGGAAGTGGCCGACGTCGTCCGCTGGGTCGCGAGCGACGAGGCCGCCTACATTTCCGGCGCGGTCATCCCGGTGGATGGCGGACTCGGGATGGGCCACTAACAGACAGTCCGACTGCGGGTCTTTGGCCCTTGGCGCGCGCCCTGCCGCAGGCGTGTAATGGACCCACAGCCCCGGACCACGCGCGGCAGGGGCGTGCACCCAGGAGGAGAATCATGGCTGATCTGAGCAAGTGGGCACCATCGGACATGCTGGAGCCTGTCCGCCGCTTCCTTGATGGCGACCTCACCATGGCGTCGAGTATCAAGGTTGAACAGTTCCAGGACGGCAGCACCCTGGTGGTGCGGGCGGAAATCCCTGGAATCGATCCGGACAAGGACGTCGACGTCTCGGTCAGCGGCGGCATGCTGCATATCAAGGCCGAACGCGAGGAACGGTCCGAGCACAAGGAGAAGGAC
>NZ_JBFTNO010000118.1:0-9504 GCF_056397525.1 Arthrobacter sp. 05L45_2
TGTGGTACTGCACCCGGGAGGGTGTGGGAGAGTAGGTCACCGCCGGAACATCATTAGGTCGAGAGCCTCCAACCACCAGGTTGGAGGCTCTCCCACTTTAACCACACAACCAACCACGCCAGACCTGCGGACCGGCCCTCCCCCGGCCCCCGGCACAGACGGACGGCCCTCCCCGGCAGACCGGCACACCACGCAACAAGCGCCCCGGGCCGGCCACTGCAGCCCGCCGACGCCCCGCCCTGGCCAACACCTGCCGCCGGCCCCGCGCCCGGCCACACAGCAAGGTGTCCGCTGATGGCTGAAAAGCGGTCCAAAACCCGGAAATTTTCCCAAAAAAGGGCGAAAACACGCGGAATTTCCCACCTCGGCGGCGCCAAGCTGGTAAGTTTTCGAAGAGTGGCCCGCATGCATGCCGCGTGCAGGCTTCAGAAATTAGAACAGTCCAGGAGGACATAAATGGCTAAGAACCGTAGTGAACTTGTTGCAGAGGTAGCTGGCAAGGCCGGCACCAGCCAGGCAGCCGTCAACTCCGTGCTCGATGCACTGTTCGAGGTTTTCGAGACCTCTGTCGCCGCCGGCGAAAAGATCACCATCCCGGGCTGGCTCGCCGTCGAGCGCACCGACCGCGCTGCCCGCACCGGCCGCAACCCGCAGACCGGCGAGACGATCCAGATCGCCGCTGGCCACAGCGTCAAGCTGACCGCCGGCTCCAAGCTGAAGGCTGCAGTCGCCAAGAAGAAGTAGTCTTCTTCAAACGCTTGAAAGGAGCGGCAACCCTCTGGGTTGCCGCTCCTTTTGCGTTAAGCCTCCCCGCGGATTCGGCGGGCGGACGGGCGTAGCGGACAATGGAKTTGTGCCTTTCGCAGCAAAACCCCAGACCACAGCAGCGCCTGCCCCTACGGGGGGAGCGCCTGGCTCTGGTGCCGGAACGCCGGGTATCTCCCGGCCCTGGCAGGTGGCCGGACTGGCTGCGCTGTTCCTCGGCCTGGCGGCGGCGCTGATCTTCTCGGGTGCCGCCGGTGCCCGCGCGGTCTCGGATCCCGGCGCGCTGGTCCGCTGGGGCCTGCCCGTCAGCAAGGCCGTGCACAACGTGTCCCTCGCCGCGGTGATCGGCGGCCTCATCTTCGCCGTCGGGATCCTGCCGAGGAACCTCTCCGGACGCCCCGCCCGCGGCGCCGACGCCCCCGAACACCCCGCCTTCACCCGCGCCCTGGCCATCGCCGCGGCCGCAGGTGTCGCCTGGACGTTGTCGGCCGTGGCCGTGCTGGTCCTGAGCTACTCGGACATCGCCGGGCAGGAAATCTCCGGCGACCCCGAATTCACCAAATCACTTGTGTACTTCATGACGGACATCGAGACCGGGCGGGCCTGGTTGACGGTGGTGATTATTGCCGCCGTCGTCACCACCACACTGTTCGGTATCCGCTCGCGCGGAGCCTTGGCACTGACGCTGGTCCTCGCCACGGTCGGCCTGGCGCCGGCGGCGCTGATCGGCCACTCCGCCAGCTCGAACGACCACGAGGGCGCCATCAACTCGCTGGGCCTGCACCTGGTGGGTGTCTCGGCCTGGGTCGGCGGCATCATTGTGCTGGCGCTGCTCTCCGGCATCCTCGGTTCCCCCAGGGGTGCCGGCGCCCAGGGCCGGACCGACATCACCGAGCCCACCCTGCGCCGCTTCTCCACGCTCGCCGGCTTCGCTTTCGCCCTGGTCTTCGCCTCCGGTGTCATTAACGCCAGCATCCGGGTCTCCAGCTGGGCCGACCTGTTTGGCTCGGCGTACGGCCAGCTAATCCTGGCCAAGGCAGCGGCCACCCTGGTCCTCGGCGGCGTCGGGCTGATGCACCGTCAGTGGGTCATCCCCCAGCTGGGCGTCAAGGGCCGCGGACTCTCGGCCCGCCGGGTGCTGTGGCAGCTGATCCTTGTGGAGCTGCTGATCATGGGCATGACGTCCGGAATCGCGGTCGCGCTGGGCCGCTCGGCCCCGCCGCAGCCCACCACCTTCGCCCCGGACGCCTCCCCGGCCTTCATCCTCTCCGGGTACGAGCTCCCTCCCGAGCTGACGCCCGAACGGTGGCTCACCGAATGGCGGCTCGACTGGCTGTGGGTCGCCGTCGCCGGTTTCGGCCTGGTGTCCTACGTCCTTGGCATCCGCAAGATCCGCGGCCGCGGCGACGCCTGGTCCTGGTTCCGGACCGTGAACTGGGTGATCGGGCTGGTGGTCCTGACCTACGTGACGTCCGGGCCGCCGTCGGTCTATGGCCGTGTCCTGTTCTCGGCGCACATGGTGGACCACATGGCCCTGACCATGGTGGCCCCCATCTTCCTGGTCCTCGGCGCCCCCGTCACGCTGGCGCTCCGTGCCCTCACCGCGCGGCGGGACAGCTCCCGCGGCCCGCGGGAGTGGCTGTTGGTCTTTGTGCACTCCAAGTTCTCGCAGCTGGTCACCCACCCGCTGTTCGCCGCCGCCAACTTCGCCGGCTCGATCGTGCTGTTCTACTACTCGGACGCCTTCGGCTATGCGATGCGCGACCACGTGGGCCACGAGCTGATGAACCTGCACTTTGCCCTGACCGGCTACATCTTCGTCCTGACCATGATCGGGACGGATCCGCTGCCCCGCCGGGCGCCGTACCCCATGCGGCTGCTGCTGTTGCTGGCCACCATGGGCTTCCACGCCTTCTTCGGCGTCGCCATCATGGGCGGTACCGGGCTGCTCGCCGCCGACTACTTCGGAAACCTCGGCCGCACCTGGGGCCAGTCGGCCCTGCTTGACCAGCAGATGGGCGGCGCGGTGGCCTGGGGCATCGGCGAAGTACCCACCCTGCTCGTGGCGATCGGCGTCGCGGTTATGTGGTCCCGGTCCGACGCGCGGGAAAGCAAACGCACCGACCGTGCGGCGGACAGGAATAACGACGCCGATCTCACCGCTTACAACGATATGTTTGCCCAGCTCGCCGAACGCGACGCGAAGCTGGCAGAACGCAATTCAAAGCTGGAAGGACGCTGATGAGCGAAACCGTACGCACCCACCTCCGGGTCCGGGCCTCCGAACTGGTAGGCCGGGGCTGGCTGAACACCGGCGGGAAGTCCCTGGACCTGGAATCACTGCGCGGCAAGATCGTGCTGCTGGACTTCTGGACTTTCTGCTGCATCAACTGCCTGCACGTCCTCGATGAACTGCGCCCGCTGGAACAGCAGTACTCCGACGTCCTCGTGACCGTCGGCGTGCACTCGCCCAAGTTCGAGCACGAGGCGGACCCGGTGGCCCTGGCCGCCGCCGTCGAACGCTACGAAATCCGCCACCCGGTTTTGGACGACCCGGAACTGGACACCTGGAAGGCCTACACGGCCCGCGCCTGGCCCACCCTGGTGGTCATCGACCCCGAGGGCTACATCGTCGCGCACCTGTCCGGCGAGGGGCACGCGGACGGGCTGGCAGTGCTCATTCCCGAGCTGATCGCCGAGCACGAAGCCAAAGGCACCCTGCACCGCGGCGACGGCCCCTACGTGGCTCCAGAGCCGACGTCGGGCACGCTGCGGTTCCCGGGCAAGGCGCTGTACCTCCCGGCCGGCCGTGGTGGCTCGGCCGCAGCCGGCGACGCCGGCTCCTGGCTGGTTACCGACACCGGTCACCACCGCCTGGTGGAGCTCTCCACCGACTTCGAAACGGTGCTGGACACCTACGGTTCGGGCGAGAAGGGCTACGCCGACGGCGCCGCCGGCGAGGCCCGGTTCAACGAACCCCAGGGCCTGGTGCTGCTCCCGGAGGACGTCGCCGCCAAGGCCGGCTACGACGTCGTGATCGCCGACTCCGTGAACCACCGCCTCCGCGGGCTGTCGCTGGCCGACGGCASCGCCACGACCCTCGCCGGSAACGGSRTCCAGCGGCTGCTSGAGACCGGCCCGGCGCGCGTGGAYGARGASGGCGCCGCSTACGGTGSCCGGCTYGAAGCGGATCCCCTGCAGGTTGCGCTGAGTTCGCCGTGGGACGTGGTCTGGTCGAGCAAACTCAACGCGGTGGTTGTCGCGATGGCCGGAGTGCACCAGATCTTCAGCTTCGACCCCGTCACCGGCGCGGTGTCCATTGCCGCCGGCAACGGCCTGGAGGGCCTGCTCGACGGTCCGGCCGCCGAAGCCTGGTTCGCGCAGTCCTCCGGCCTGGCCGAGGACGCCGACGGCAACATCTGGGTCGCCGACTCGGAGACGTCGGCGCTGCGCAAACTTGTGATCGCGGACGACGGCGCCATCACTGTCGAGTCCGCCGTGGGCAAGGGATTGTTTGACTTCGGCTTCCGCGACGGCCCCGCCGCCGACGCCCGCCTCCAGCACCCGCTCGGCGTGACGGTCCTGCCGGATGGCTCCGTGGCCATCGCGGACACCTACAACGGTGCGGTCCGGCGCTACGACCCCGCCACGGGCACCGTCTCCACGCTCGCGCGCGGACTGTCCGAGCCCTCGGACGTCATTGTCGACCACACCCAGGTGGCCGGCTCCGAGCCGCTGCTGGTGGTGGTGGAGGCCAACAAGCACCAGCTGGTCTACGTGCCCATCCCGAAGGAAGCGCAGCAGGTGGACGAGGGTGCCTCGCAGACCCAGCGGCCCAAGAGCCCCGTGGCGCCGGGCCTTCTATCCCTGACGGTGCGGTTCACGGCGCCGACCGGGCAGAAGCTCGATGACCGCTGGGGCGACCCCACGCAGCTGAAGATCTCCTCCACCCCGCCGGAGCTGCTGGTGGCCGGTGGGGGGACCTCTGTGGGCCTGCTCCGCACCCTGGAGCTCTCGTCCGACGTGCCGGAGGGCGTGCTGCACATTACCGCCCGGGCCGCGGCCTGCGACGGCCCGGAGACCGAGGACGGCGAGATCCCGGACCACGCGGCGTGCCACCTGTACCAGCAGGACTGGGGCATCCCAGTGGTTCTGCAGGCCGACGGGGACACCGAACTGGTCCTGGACCTGCGCGGAATGGACTAAGGCGCGCCGCGGACCGGCCCCGTTTCGGCGGCCGGTCCCGCGGCCTGCGGCTAGTTGCTGAGCAGCGGGGTGAGCTTGACGGTGTCGCCGGCGATGTCCAGGCGCGTGGTGAAGCTGAAGTCGTGGAYCGCGTTGAGCTCCGTGACGGCGCCGGTGAAGAGGTCCACCTGCCGGGCCTTGATCCGGGCTTTACCGTCCAGGGGAGCCACCACCCAGCGTCCGCCGAACGGCTCGATGCTGACGGCGGGGTAGTCGGTGATGCTCCAGTCGATGGTGCCGTCCACCACCCGGTTGTTCGTGGCGTGATAGAACGGGCAGTCCGGTTGGAGCTGCTGCTGCTTGTCCGCCTGGGCCGCGCAGTTGTCCAGGAACTCCTTGACCTTGGCCGTGACCGAGTCCTTCAGGCCCGCGGTGGCGTGGGTCAGGAGGTTCAGCGGCGCCGAGGGCATGTCCCGGCTGGACACGGTGGCGCGCGTGGGGGGTGCGGCGAAGAACTGGCCGTCCAGGGAGGCCTCGTATTCCCCGGGGTACAGCACGGCGAAGGTGTTCCGGCCGTTGGGCATGTTCACCGGAACGCCGTTGAGCGAGGCCTGGCTGGAGTTGACCACGGTGACGTCCAGGACCGGCAAGGCGGCGGGGACGATCGACCAGTCGTGGAAGAAAAGCCACTGGGTGCTGGAGCGCTGCAGCAGGAACTCGGTGCGCAGCTGGCTGCCGTCAATGGTGTAGTCGATCGGCACCATCACCTGGTTGCCGCCACGGTCTTCCGCGGCGCCGAACTTCACGTCCGAGATCCGGGCGGCCGCTTTTTTCAGGCCTTCACCGTCCAGCATCGCGGCGTTGCTTTGCGGTACGGAGGCATGCAGCAGGCCCAAGGCCTTCCCGCCTTCGCCCTTCTGCAGGGCATCCAAATACTCCCGGACCGGCTGCTGCGGGCTGCCGATGGAATTGTTCACCACGTTGATGGCGACGATGGCGGCGGCCACGGCGAGCATCAGGCCCAACAGCCACACGGCTGCAATCCTGACCAACGCCTGACTCATCTGCACGTACCTTACGTTACCTGCACGCCCGCTGAATGCCGGTGTCACAGGCGCCCGGTGTGACGTGCACCATCACCGCGGGGTATGTCCTAGCGACGGCGCCGCCGCGATGACGTGCCGAAGACGCCGCGGAGCAGCTCCCGGCCGATCTGCGTCCCGAGGGAGCGCGCCATGCTCTTGAGGCCGCCGCCGAGCACACCGCCCAAGGCCCCGGCGATGTCCCCGGCCATTCCGCCGCCTGCCGGCTGCTGCTCGGGAGCGCGCCGCTGGGGGGCCGGGGCGGGCGCGGGGGCCGGTGCCGAGCGGCTGCTGGGGCGGCCGAGGATTTCTTCCTCGATCTGGCGGGCATCGGCGTCGACGGCGTTGGGGTCCAGCGCCGTTCCGGCGGCCGGGCCGGTCGGTGCAGCAGCCCGGCCGGCGAGCTTTTCATAGGCCGAGACGTTGTCCACGGCGGTGCCGTATTTGGCGAGCAGGGCGGACCCGGCCACGGTGCTGGCCACCAGGGCGGCATCACTGGGGCCCATCACCGACTCCGGCGCCCGCAGCCGGGTCAGTGCCACCGGCGTGGGCGCGCCCTTTTCGTTCATGACGGTGATGACTGCCTCGCCGATTCCGGCGGAGGTAAGGGTTTCTTCGAGGTCGTAGTCGCTGACCGGGAAGGTCGACACTGTGGCTTTGAGKGCCTTGGCGTCCTCSGGRGTGAAGGCRCGCAGGGCRTGYTGCACCCGGTTCGCCAGCTGGCCCAGGACRTCCGCSGGGACGTCCTTGGGCGTCTGGGTCACGAAGAAGATCCCCACACCCTTGGACCGGATCAGCCGGACGGTGGTGGTGATTGCGTCGAGGAAGGCCTTGGACGCGCCGTTGAACAGCAGATGCGCCTCGTCCAGGAAGAACACAAGCTTCGGTTTGTCGAGGTCGCCGGCTTCCGGGAGGTCCTCGAACAAATCAGCCAGCAGCCACATCAGGAAAGTGGAAAACAGCATGGGCTTGGTCTCCAGGGTCGGCAGCTCAAGGCAGGTCACGACGCCCCGGCCGTCCGGGGCCGTGCGCAGCAGCTCGGCGGTATCGAACTCCGGCTCGCCGAAGAACTTCTCCATGCCCTGGGCTTCAAGGTTGATCAGCTCGCGGAGGATGACGCCTGCGGTCGCCTTCGACAGGCCGCCGAGTTCTTCAAGTTCGTCCTTGCCCTCGTCCGAGGTCAGGAACTGGATGACGGCCCGCAGGTCCTTGAGGTCGATCRGTTCGAGGTTGTTCTTGTCCGCGAAGTGGAAGACCAGCTGCAGGCTCGACTCCTGGGTCTCGTTCAGTTCCATCACGCGGGACAGCAGGACCGGCCCGAACGAGGTGATGGTGGACCGGACCGGAATGCCTGCCCCGTCGCCGCCGAGGGCCAGGAACTCCACCGGGAAGGTCTTGCCGGACCAGGCCTGGCCGATGCTGTCGGTGCGCGCCTTCAGCTTCTCCGAACCCGTGGCGGCCGTCGCGAGGCCGGAGAGGTCGCCTTTGATGTCCGCGAGGAAGACGGGGACACCGGCGGTGGAGAGCTGTTCGGCCATCATGTGCAGCGTGACGGTCTTGCCGGTGCCGGTGGCGCCGGCCACCAGGCCGTGCCGGTTCATCATCGACAACGGCAGCCGGACCGGTGCCTCTTTGTGGAGTTCGCCGTCGACGATCGCGGCGCCAAGCTCGATGGTGGGCCCCTCCAGGGTGTACCCCTTTTGGATGGTGGCGACTTTATCTGCAGTGGATTTGATGGCCATGCGGCTAGCTTAGCCGGGTCCGGCAACCCGGACCCGGCTTCAGCTGATGTTTATTTGCCGCGACTGGGACTACCCGGCGATGGCCTTGAGGACTTCCTTCGCCACGGCCTCGCTGGACTGCGGGTTCTGCCCGGTGATGAGGTTGCCGTCGCGCACCACATGGGAGCTCCAGGCGGCCCCGTTCTCGACGATCGAACCGTTTTCCTTCAGCGCGTCCTCGACGAACCACGGCGTGTTCGGGCCGGTGCCGCCGCCGAGTTCCTCCTCGTTGGTGAATACCGTGAGGCGGCGCCCGGAGAACGCGAACGCGCCGGCGTCGTCGACGGCGCTCAGCAGGCCGGCGGGGCCGTGGCAGAACGGCGCAATGACCTTGCCGGCGGTGTTGGCTTCGATCAGCAGCCGGCCGAGGTCGGCGTCCTCGAAGAGGTCCGCCATGGGGCCGTGGCCGCCGGGCATCACGATCGCGTCGTACCCGGAAAGTTCGACGTCGGCCAGCACCAGCGGTGCCGAGAGCTCGGCGTCGATTCCGGCCAGGTAGGCGCGGAACTCATCGGCGCGGTCCTGTCCGCCGGCCGAGTCAGCAGCCAGGCTGACCCCGTCAACGGTCGGCTTGGCGCCGCCGGGGGTCGCGATGCGGACGGTGTGTCCGGCGTCGAGCAGGGTCCGGTGCGAGACGACAAGTTCCTCGGCCCAGTAGCCGGTGGGGTGCTGGCTGCCGTCGCGCATGGTGAGCGAATCGGCGGCGGATACGACCATCAGGATGTTAGCCATGTTGTACTCCTGTTCCTCCGGCCGGGGAGCCGGTTGACGGGTGGGGGTCACAAGGGCGGCAACCCCGTCAGCGCGCCGGCTATTCCGGGCGCCGGAATCCGCGGGTTTCTGGCGCCCTTGAAATAAGCCGGGCCCCGCCGCCGTTGCCACCAGTGTGCGCCGCTACCCTCCAGTGCGGCGGACCCGAATTTCCCACCACCTCCGAAAGGCCGGCATTTTCCGTGACTGTTCCGCTTTCCATCCTTGACCTCGCAATCATCGGCAAGGGCCAGACGGCGGCGGAAAGCTTCGCCGGCAGCGTGGCCATGGCCCAGCGCGCCGAAGAACTGGGCTACCGCCGCATCTGGTACGCCGAGCACCACAACATGTCATCCATCGCCTCGTCGGCGACCAGCGTCCTGATCGCCCACATCGCCGCGCACACCAGCACCATCAGGCTCGGCGCGGGCGGTGTGATGCTGCCCAACCACTCGCCGCTGACCATCGCGGAGCAGTTCGGCACCCTCGAAACCCTGCACCCGGGCCGGATTGACCTGGGCCTCGGCCGGGCGCCGGGCAGCGACCAGAACACCATGCGGGCCCTGCGCCGGGACCCGATGAGCGCCGACAGCTTCCCGCAGGACGTGCTGGAGCTGCAGGGCTACCTGACCGGGAACACCCGCATCCCGGGTGTGGACGCCACCCCCGGGAAGGGCACCAACGTGCCGCTCTACATCCTGGGCTCGTCCCTGTTCGGGGCGAAGCTGGCRGCCCAGCTSGGCCTGCCCTACGCYTTCGCCTCGCACTTTGCCCCAAACGCCCTGCAGGACGCYGTRGCGSTSTACCGCCGCGAGTTCCGKCCCTCCGCGCAGCTGGACGCCCCGCACGTGATTGCCGGCGTCAACGTGATTGCCGCTGACTCCGCGTCCGACGCCCAGGAGATGTTCCAGGCCACCAAGCGCGCCCGGGTCTCGTTGTTC
>NZ_JBFTNO010000119.1:0-9502 GCF_056397525.1 Arthrobacter sp. 05L45_2
ACCGCGGGGACCTGCTCAGCAAGCTCCACGAGACCGACGCCGAGATCATTAGCCTCGACCATGTGGAAGCCGGCACCAGGGCCGTGGTGATGGTACGCGAGGGCCTTGCGGCCGAACTGGACGCCTTCCTCAGCAATGACTGAACCAGCAGTAGCCGGGGAGGCGGCAGCATCGCCTGACGCCGGCCGGTCAGAAGACGGAACGTCCACAACAGGCGCATCCAAAGGCGGCCCGTCCGGCGAGGATTTCGTGGTTGAACTCCTCGACCGGGCGGTCGCCGGGATGGGCGGCCAGAGCCGTGAGGGCCAGCACGAAATGGCCCGGCAGGTGGCGCGCGCCATCGACACCGGCGACCACCTGCTGGTCCAGGCGGGCACCGGAACCGGCAAGTCCCTGGCGTACCTGATTCCGCTGATCGCCCACTCGCTGGTCAGCGACAAACCCACCCTGGTTTCCACCGCCACCCTCGCGCTGCAAACCCAGATCGTGGGCAGGGACCTCCCTCGTCTCCTGAAAACCATTACGCCGGCCCTGGAGCGGCCGGTGAAAGTCGCCCTGGTGAAGGGCCGCGCCAACTACGTCTGCCGCCACAAGCTCGAGGGCGGCTTCCCGTCCGAGGAGCCCGCGGAAGGCCAGCTTTTCTCCCTCGGCGAGGACACCTCCGTACCGCACTTCGCCGCAGCCATGGGCGGGCCCTCATCCCAGCTGGGCAAGGAAGTGGTCAGGCTCCGGGAGTGGGCCGAGGAGACCCAGACGGGCGACCGTGACGAGCTTCTGCCGGGCGTCACCGACCGCGCCTGGCGCCAGGTGTCCGTCACCTCGATGGAATGCCTGGGGGCGCAGAAATGCCCCCTCGCCGCCGAGTGCTTCAGCGAACTCGCCCGGCAGAACGCCGCCGACGCCGACGTTGTGGTCACCAACCACGCCATGCTCGCCGTCAGCGCCTTCGAGGGCCTCGCGGTGCTGCCCGAATACGACGTCGTTGTGGTGGACGAGGCGCACGAGCTCCAGGACCGCGTCACGGGCGCCGTGTCCGGGCAACTGTCCGTCGCGATGGTGCACGCCGCGGCATCCGGTGCCCGTAAGCACACCGGGATCACCGTGGATGCGCTCAATACCGCCGCCGCCAACCTCGAACTCGCCATCGAAGGTGTCCCAAGCGGGCTGATGCCGAACGGCCTGAACAGCGAACAGCTGGACTGCGTTGACCAGCTCCGCGACGCCTGCCGCGCCGCGCTCTCCGACTCCAAGGGGGATAGCGCCACGCCGGCCGACGGCGGCCGGCAGCTCGCCCGCTCCCGCCTGATGGTGATCCTGGAGCTGTGCGAACGGCTCCTGGCCGCCAAGGAAAACCGCGAGGTGGTCTGGTTTTCGCGCAACAGCAGCTTTGACCCGCAGCAGGGTTACTCACAGCCGGATGACTCCGCGCCGGCCCTGGTCAACATCGCCCCGCTCAGCGTCGCCGGGCGGCTGCGCGAAGGGCTGTTCGCGGACCACACAGTCGTCCTGACCTCGGCGACCCTCGCCATCGGAGCGGCATTCGAGCCCGCAGCCGGGGGACTGGGACTGGTGGGGCCCGGGGCGCCCAGCTGGACCGGCGTCGACGTCGGCTCCCCGTTTGAATATCCAAAACAAGGCATCCTGTACGTCGCCAAGCACCTGCCCAAACCGGGCCGCGGTACCTCCCCGGAGGCCCTCGACGAACTCGAGAAGCTTATCCGCGCCTCGAACGGCGGGGCACTGTGCCTCTTCTCCTCCCGGCGTGCTGCCGAGGAGGCCGCCGAGGCGATGCGGCCCAGGCTGGGCCTGAGCATCCTCTGCCAAGGCGAATCGACCATGACGGCGCTGGTCAAGCAGTTCGCGGACGAGCCGGACACCTGCCTGTTCGGGACAATGTCGCTGTGGCAGGGCGTTGACGTACCGGGTAATTCCTGCCGCCTCGTGGTCATCGACAGGATCCCGTTCCCACGGCCCGACGATCCCCTGATGACCGCCCGCTCCCGGGCCGTGGCACAGTCGGGCGGCAACGGTTTTATGAGTGTCTCGGCGACCCACGCGGCCATCCGCCTGGCGCAGGGCGCCGGCCGGCTGATCCGTTCGACGTCGGACAAGGGCGTGGTGGCCGTACTCGATTCCCGGCTTTCCACCGAGCGCTACGGCGGCTTCCTGCGCGCGGCGCTGCCACCGTTCTGGCCCACCACGGATCCGGCCGTGGCGCTGGCCGCGCTCGACCGCTTGGCCAAGGCCCCGGCCGCCGGATAGGCCGGAAAATTCTGCCCCAACGCCGCAGGTCCCGTCCGGAACATCGGACGGGACCTGCTGAGTTGGTGCTGGGTGGTTCCCGGTTAGAGGGAGCGCAGTACGGACACGACCTTGCCCATGATGACGGCGTGATCGCCGAGGATCGGTTCGTACTGGGTGTTCTGGGGGAGCAGCCAGGTGTGGCCGTCGCGCTGGCGGAACGTCTTGACGGTGGCCTCGTCGTCGAGCAGCGCGGCCACGATGTCACCATTGACGGCGTCGTTCTGGCGGCGGACCACCACCCAGTCACCGTCGCAGATGGCGGCGTCGATCATCGAATCCCCCGCCACCTTGAGCATAAACAACTCGCCGTGGCCCACCAGCTGGCGTGGCAGTGGCATAACGTCTTCCACGACCTGATCGGCCAGGATCGGGCCGCCGGCGGCAATCCGGCCCACGAACGGCACCATCGCGGTGTCGGTGGCGCTGGCCAGTTCCGAGACGGCGAGGCCGCCCACGGCCCGCAGACCGCTGGACTTCTCGACGCCGGAGATGGGGGTGGCGCCGCCGTCCAGGGTTAGCGGCATCAGGACTTCCATGGCACGGGGCCGCTTGGGGTCCCGCCGCAGGTAACCGAGCTTTTCCAGCTGTGAGAGCTGGTGGGTGACGCTGGAGAGGCTGGCGAGCCCCACAGTGTCACCGATTTCGCGCATGGACGGCGGGTAGCCGTTGTCCGTGACCGAACGCTGGATCGTCTCCAGGATCTTCTTCTGCCGGACGGTAAGGCTCTTCGGCGCCCGGCCGGTCTGCGGGCTCCGTTGGGTAGCCCTCCCGCCGGCGGCTTGTGCTGCCATATTCGCCATGCCTTTCCGTTCCGCCCTGCGGACCTTGCCGCCGGGCCGCTGTGGCCTGAAAACCCCCGGGGCCTAAAAATGTCAGACCCCGTTGTTGAACTTGAACTGTCCAACCGCAGGTGAACTCACCAGCGGTTGTTCCGTGATTCAAAAGTAGGCCAGCACACCATGTTTTTCAAACATTTGTTCTAGCGAGTCTCGACAATGTTCGTTCATAGGTGCTAAAACAGAACAAGCAGAGTTCGAATATGTGTTCGAAACCTGTCGACGGGAACCGAATGCAGGTTTCGATTCTGTGTTCTAAGTTTCGCAGTCGCAGGTTCGCCTATGAAGGTCACGCGTTCGATGGTTCGGCCGGTTGGCGGYGGGTACATGGAGTACGCCGGGCGGCACAGAGAGGTCCAGGAGGGCTTAGTTATGTCAGCAGTAAGCGTTATGTCCGGTTCGTTCGGCACCATCAAGTCCCGCACGGCCGTGCCCCAAGCGGCAGCACGCCAGGCGCCCCTGCGGCTGACCCGCCGGGGACGGTTCGTCTTCATCGGCCTGCCGCTGATCGTCCTGGCTGTCATGGTCCTGTCGCTCGCCGGTTTCCTCAACGCCCCCGCCAAGGCGGCCGACTCCGCCGCGGAGCTCTCGGTGACTCCCGCGGTCACCGTCACCGTCCAGCCGGGCGAATCACTCTGGGCGATCGCCGGCGCCGTGGCACCGGAACGCGATCCCCGCGACGTCGTGGCCGACATTGTCCAGCTCAACAACCTCGGCGCCGCCCGCGTGATGCCCGGCCAGCAGCTTTTCGTCCCTTCAAAGTAGGCAGGGCCCCCGCCGGCGAATGACCAGCCGGCGTGTGAGTGAACGCCCCTGGTGAACCCCGGCAGCCCCCACGGGGCGGGCATTCCGGGGTCACAGTTTCGGGGCGGGCCCGGGTCTCACTTAAACTGGGCGGGTGACTGACCAGCTAGAGCGCCTCAACCGACTGCCCCTCCGCACAAACCTGCGGGGCCTGCGCCCCTACGGCGCACCCCAGCTGGACGTGCCCATCCTGCTGAACGTCAATGAGAACACGCACGGGGTCCCGGCCGACGTCCGCGCCGCTATCGCCGAGGCCGTGACCGAGGCCGCCGCGGGGCTGAACCGGTACCCGGACCGCGAGTTCACCGAACTCCGCGAGGCCCTCGCCGAGTATCTGGGCCACGGCCTCGAAGCGGACAACATCTGGGCCGCCAACGGGTCCAACGAAGTGCTCCAGCAGATCCTCCAGGCCTTCGGCGGCCCGGGGCGCACCGCCCTCGGCTTCCCTCCCACGTACTCCATGTACCCGCTGCTGGCCGCGGGGACGGACACCGAATACATCGTGGGAGTCCGCGCCGAGGACTACGGCCTCAGCGCGGAATCGGCAGCCCGGCAGGTCCGCGAACTGAAGCCCAGCGTGGTCTTCCTCTGCTCGCCGAACAACCCCACCGGGACAGGCCTGGGCCTGGATGTTGTGGAGGCCGTCTATGAGGCGGGCCAGGAAAGCCAGACCATCGTGATCGTCGACGAGGCCTACCACGAGTTCGCCCACGACGGCACACCCAGCGCCCTGACCCTGCTGCCGGGCCGCGAGCGGCTGATCGTCTCCCGTACCATGAGCAAGGCCTTCGCCCTCGCCGGCGCACGGCTCGGCTATATGGCGGCCGCCCCGGAGGTCACCGACGCCCTCCGCCTCGTGCGGCTGCCGTACCACCTCTCGGCCATCACCCAGGCGACGGCCCTGGCCGCCCTGCACCACCGCGTGGCGCTGATGGCCGACGTCGAGGACATCAAACGCCAGCGGGACAGGATCGTCTCCGAACTGATCCGGATGGGCCTCAAGCCCGCCGCCTCGGACTCGAACTACGTCTTCTTCGGCGGCCTGGACAACCCGCACGAGGTTTGGCAGGGGCTGCTGGACGCCGGGGTGCTCATTCGCGACGTCGGCATTCCGGGACATCTGCGGGTGACAGCCGGCACTGAGACGGAAACCACAGCGTTTCTGCAGGCCCTCGAACAGATCCTGACCGGCCGCCAAGCACCGTCCGCCTAGACTTAACCCAGGACCCACGCACACCGCCCTGTTCGCCGGGGCGCCGCCTTCATCCAAAGGACACCCACATGAACAACCCCGGAGCAGCCGCGGCCCAGGCCCGGACCGCACGCCTGGAGCGGACCACCAGCGAGTCGTCCGTCCTGGTCGAGATCGACCTCGACGGCACCGGTGTATCGGACATCAGTACCTCCGTGCCGTTCTACGACCACATGCTGACGGCGCTCAGCAAGCACTCCCTGATCGACATGACGGTCAAAGCCACCGGCGACACCCACATCGACGTCCACCACACCGTCGAGGACGTCGCGATCACCTTCGGCGAAGTCCTGCGGACCGCGCTGGGCAACAAGGCCGGGATCCGGCGCTTCGGGGAGGCCACCGTGCCGCTCGATGAGGCCCTCGCCCACGCCGTCGTTGACGTCTCCGGCCGCCCCTACCTGGTCCACGCCGGCGAACCGGCCGGCCAGGAGTACCACCTCATCGGCGGCCACTTCACCGGCTCGCTGACCCGTCACGTCTTCGAAGCCATCACCCTGCACGCCGGCATCTGCCTGCACATGAACGTCACCGCCGGCCGCGACCCGCACCACATCGTCGAAGCCCAGTTCAAGGCGTTCGCCCGGGCGTTGCGCGCCGCCGTCGAACCTGACCCCCGCGTCGAAGGCATTCCCTCCACCAAGGGCGCGCTGTGACCGGAAAAGTGCTCCGCGACGGGGCCATCATCAACCCGGACGGGGACCGGAAGCCGGCCTCGCCCGCAGGCAAGCCCACCGTCACGGTGCTGGACTACGGCTCCGGGAACGTCCGGTCGGCCGTCCGCGCCCTCGAACGCGCCGGGGCCGAGGTCATCCTCAGCGCCAAGGCCGAGGACGTGCTGAACGCTGACGGGCTGGTGGTCCCCGGCGTGGGGGCCTTCGAAACCGTGATGAAGGAACTCAAAGCCGTAGACGCCGTCCGGATGATCGGGCGCCGCGTTGCCGGCGGCCGGCCCGTACTCGCGATCTGCGTCGGCCTCCAGGTGCTCTTCGAGGCCGGGGTGGAACACGGTACCGTCGCCGAGGGGATGGGGGAGTGGCCGGGCAAGGTCGAGCTCCTGCCGGCCGAAGTGGTGCCGCACATGGGCTGGAACACCGTCACGGTGCCGGAAGGGTCACGCCTCTTCGCCGGCGTCGAAAACGAACGCTTCTACTTCGTCCACTCCTACGGTGTGCAGCAGTGGGACTTCGACGTGATCCAGCCGCGGATGGCTGCCCCGCTGGTCACGTGGTCCGAACACGGGGCACCCTTCATCGCCGCCGTGGAAAACGGCCCGCTCTGCGCCACGCAGTTCCACCCGGAAAAGTCCGGCGACGCCGGAGCGCGCCTGCTCCGCAACTGGGTGGACAGCCTGCGCGGCGCCGCCCGCGCCGTTCCGGCCCCGGCCACCGCCCCGGAAGGAACGGCCTAGATGTGGTCCCTGGTCCTCATGGGCCTCGCCGGACTGCTGGTCGGCGGAGCCCTGTCCTTCCGGCAGCAGAAGAGCCCGCTCTGGGTGCAGATCGTGTTTTACGTCCTGGCCGCGATGTCCCTCCTGGCCGCCTACCTCCTGACGCTGCCCGGCAAGTAACCGGCCCCGCAGCGACGAATTCCTGACCCCTAATCCGTGAGGACCCTCCGATGACCACCGAAACCGCGCTGCCCGTCCTTGAGTTGCTCCCCGCCGTCGACGTCGTAAACGGCCAGGCCGTGCGCCTGGTCCAGGGCGAGGCCGGCAGTGAAACCAGCTACGGCACCCCGCTGGAAGCCGCGCTGAACTGGCAGGACCAGGGCGCCGAATGGGTCCACCTGGTGGACCTCGACGCAGCCTTCGGCCGCGGTTCGAACGCGGAACTCCTGCGCGAAGTGGTGGGCCGGCTCGACATCAAGGTGGAACTCTCCGGCGGACTGCGCGACGACGAGTCCCTGGAAAAGGCGCTGGAGCTTGGGGTGGCCCGGGTCAACCTCGGCACGGCGGCGCTCGAGAACCCCGAGTGGACCGAACGCGTGATCGAGCGGTTCGGCGACAAGATCGCCGTCGGCCTCGACGTCCGCGGCACCACCCTCGCCGGCCGCGGCTGGACCAAGGAAGGCGGCGACCTCTGGGAGGTCCTGGGCCGTCTGGAGGACGCCGGCTGCGCCCGCTACGTCGTCACCGACGTCACCAAGGACGGCACGCTCCAGGGGCCCAACGTTGAACTGCTCCGCCAGATGGTCGAGAAGACCGGAAAGCCCGTGGTGGCCTCCGGCGGCATCTCCAGCCTCGAAGACCTCAAGGTCCTGCGCTCGCTCGTGCCCCTGGGTGTCGAGGGCGCGATTGTCGGCAAGGCCCTCTACAACGGCAACTTCACGCTGCCCGAAGCCCTCGACGTCGCCGGCCGCCGCTAGCCCGGACCCTTCATGGAGCCCAACACCCAGCCCGGCCCGCGCGCCCTGCCCGGCCACATCGCCGCCGCCCTTGCCGGGGCGGGCGGCCCGGCCGATTCCGCCGGGCAGCCCTGGGCCGGCCGGAGCCTCACCGGCGAAGACGCCAAGATCCACAATTTCGAGGACGACGACGGCGCTGCCGACGCCGGCTATCTCGCGGCCCTGGCCGATCTCGCTGCCGGCCGCGGGGACGAGGCGGCCGTGGTGGCGGCCCTGGCAACCGCACGGGTGTTCGTGCCGATCGTGGCCACCCTGGCCGAGGAAGCGGAGGCCGTCGCCGGCCCCCATGGCGACCACGTCCATGGCGACAAGCAAGCGGATATGGCCCTCGTGACCCTCAAGGCGCCGGACGGCCGCACGGCGCTGCCGGCCTTCACCTCGGCCGCGGCACTGGCCGCCTGGCATCCCGAGGCCAGGCCCGTGGCCGTGTACGCGGCGCGCGCCGCGCTGTCCGCCGTCGCCGAAACCGCCGAACTGCTGGTGCTGGACCCCGGCTCCGCCACCACCTTCGTGGTGCGCCGGCCCGCCGTCTGGTCACTCGCCCGGCAAGAGGCCTGGACACCCAGCTACAGCGATCCCGCGGTGGCCGCATCGGTCGGCGACGCCGCTGCCGGCATCCCGGCGCTCCGCCGCGTGGAGATCCACCCGGGCGGCGGGGTTGCCTCAATGCAGGCCGGCGGGCAGCAGCTTGCCGGCGGCGGCTCCGGTCCGGAACTGCGGGTTGTGCTGTACCTTGAAGACGGACTCGACGCCGCCGCGGTGCAGTCCCTCGTGGCCGGCCTCAACGAGGCCCTGGCCCGGAATGAAACATTTGCTGAACGGGTTGACTCGATGGAAATCAAGTTGCAGCGCGCAGCTCAATAGGCCACGGCCCGCACCCAGAGTTCACGGTGCTGCCGACGGCAGTACACAAAGGAATGCAGTTTCGTGAATTTCGCGCTTTACCGGGACCTGCTGGCTGTGCGGCCCATCAGGAACCTCCTGCTGGTGGGTATGGTGGCCCGCATCCCGCACTCGGCCGCGGGGGTCCTGCTGACCCTGCACATCGTCCTGAGCCTGGGCCAGGGGTACGCAGCCGCAGGTGCGGCCGCCGCGGTGATGACCATCGGCATCGCCGTCGGGGCCCCCTGGCGTGGCCGCCGGGTCGACACGGTGGGCCTGCGGAAGGCCCTCATCCCGTCCGTTGTCTCGGAAACCGYTATCTGGTCGATCGTGCCGCACGTCAGCTATGAACTCCTGCTGCCGCTGGTGTTCGTCGGCGGCCTGCTGACGCTGCCGATCTTCAGCGTCGTCCGCCAGTCGCTGGGAATCCTTGCCAGCGGCGAGCAGCGCCGGACGGCGTTCGCCCTCGACGCGATCAGCACGGAGCTGGTCTTTATGATCGGTCCCGCCGCCGGAGCACTGGTGGCCACCGCGGGTTTCTCCGTGCTGGGGCTCACGGTGGTGGGCGTTGCGACGTCCCTGTCCGGTCTGTTCCTGATGTGGATCAACCCGCCCACACGCAGCACCACGACCGGCCCGAAACCGGAGCAGGTTTTCGCCGCGGCCCAGCAGGAAGGCGCGGAGGCAGCATTGGTCGCCGCCGCGCCCGCCCACCTGCAGGAGGCTGCAGCGGAGCTGGCGCCCCTGGCGGCTGCGGAGGAGCGACGCAAGGACCGGCTTGGCCTGCGGCATAAGGTCATCCACAACTTCGCCTGGTTCACCGCGGCAGTCGCGGCTGTCTTMGCTGTCGCGTCCGGGGCCGGCATGGTCCTCAGCGGTACCGACGTCGGCATCGTCGCCGCCCTGCAGACCGGCGGGCATCAGTCCGAAATCGGAATCGTCTTCCTCTTCTGGTGCGCGGCCTCGGTGCTGGGCGGGCTCGTCTACGGCGCCATGCACCGGCCCGTCTCGCCCATCC
>NZ_JBFTNO010000120.1:0-10698 GCF_056397525.1 Arthrobacter sp. 05L45_2
TCCAGGGCCCGGACCAGGTGCCGTCCAGGGCCCGGACCAGGTGCCGGCGCGAGGTGCCGACGTCGTTAGGCGCCTGCCCCATCGGGAAGCGGCCCTTGGTGGCCACCACGGCCCTGTCCCGGAGCTCCGTCCTGTCCGCCAGCCAGCGGCCGACGATCTCCTCCGAGACCCCCGAACTGTAGACGTCGGCGGTGTCAATGAAGTTGCCGCCGGCCTCGAAGTACGTGTCCAGGATGGCGTGGGACTGTTCCTCGGTGGCTTCGGCGCCGAAGGTCATGGTGCCCAGCGCGTAGTTGGAAACAACGGCTCCGCTGTTGCCCAGGGTGCGGTATTGCATGGAACTCCTCAGTGGCAGGTGGATGGTGGCAGGTCGGTGGTGGCCGGGACGTCAGTCCTCGGTCGGCGTCGTCCGGTTCGAATGGTAGGTCCGCCAGCTGTGCTCCGGGGCGAATCCCAGGAGCCGTTTGGCCTTGTCGATCGAGAGCATCGTCTCGTGCTCTCCGAGGTCCTTGACCACCTTGACGCGGGGAAACACTTCGGCCGCGAGCTCGGCACTGGACCGGCCCATCACCGTGTCCGCGTTGGCGATGATAAACGCCTCAAATCCCGGAGCGCCGTGCTCCAGCGCACGGGCCACCGCCTGGGCGCCATCGCGGCCGTCGATGTAGCCCCAGAGGTTCCACTTGCGCAGCCGCGCGTCGGCGTCGAACGAGGGGAACTCCTCGTAGTCTTCCGGGTCCATCACATTGGAAAACCGCAGCGCGCTGATGCTCAGCGTGGGGTCCCAGCGGGTGAGCTGGATCGCCATCTGCTCCTCGAGGTGTTTGACCAGGGAGTAGGTGCTTTCCGGCCGGGCCTGGTATTCCTCATCCACCGGGATGTAGGGCGGGTCGACGTCGAACGGCAGTCCCAGGACCGTCTCGCTGGAGGCGTAGACGATCTTCTTGATCCCGGCACGGCGGGCGGCCTGGAACACGTTGTAGGTCGCCTGCATGTTGTTCTCGAACGTCGCGGCGTCCGGGGCGAGCCCAGGGGCAGGGATCGCCGCGAGGTGCACAATGGCGTCGAAGCCCTGGTGCCGGTCGTCCAGGCCAAGGATCACGTCCACCACCTGCCCGTAGTTGCGCAGGTCCACCCGGGTGAAGCCCGGTGAGCGGTCCCCGGACTGGTCCAGGTTGGTGACCTCATGGCCATCGTCGACGAGCCTGCGGACGACGCTCTTGCCGAGCTTTCCACTTCCTCCGGTCACTGCAATTCTCATCAGGATCTCCTCGGTACTGGGGACGGCTGCCGTGCCTCCACCCTAGAACTTGGCCCTAGGCACTCCCCGGGACACCGGGCAGGGTGGGGGCCATGAGCGCAGACCAGCGGATCGTCGTGGGCGTGGACGGCTCCGAGTTTTCAACAAAGGCGCTCCGGCTCGCCGGGCGCATGGCTGCCAGCCTGAACGCCCCGCTGGAGGTCATCACGTGCCTTGGCACCTCGGGCTTCTTCCTCGCTTCCCACCTTCCGGAGGAGCGCACCGCGTCTGCCGGCGAGCTGGAGGAGACGGCCAAGCGCCTGGTGGAGGAGTCGCTGGAGCGGGCCTTCGGCGATGCCCGCCCTGAGCAGCTCACCCGGCAGGTCAAGTTTGGTGCGCCGGCCAAAGTCCTGATCGAGGAGAGCAGGGACGCGCAGCTTTTGGTGGTGGGGCGGCGCGGCCGGGGCGGTTTCCTTGCGCAGGTGATGGGCTCGGTCAGCGGCGCCTGCGCCGCGCATGCCCAGTGCCCCGTGCTGGTGGTCGGCCAGGGCGCAGGCTAAGCCGCCGGGAGTAACTGCCGGACAAACCAGTCCCGGGCCAGGATGGCGGCTGCGGCCAGGGTTCCGGGCTCCTCGAACAGATGCGTGGCRCCCTGCACCACGGCGAGCTGGCTGGGGCAGCGCATCATGGCCTTGGCCTTCCGGTTGAGCTCAAGCACCTCATAATCGAAGCTGCCCACAATCAGGAGGGTCGGCGCCCGGACGGCGGACAGCCGCGGCCCGGCGAGGTCGGGCCGGCCGCCGCGGGAGACCACGGCGGCCACCCGGGCTGAGGGTTCGGACGCGGACCACAGTGCGGCCCCGGCCCCGGTGCTCGCCCCGAAATACCCGACGACGCAGGCTGCCGTATCGTCCCGGGTGGCCAGCCAGTCAGTGGCGGAGGAGAGCCGGCGCGCG
Source organism: Arthrobacter sp. 05L45_2 (assembly GCF_056397525.1). Lineage (NCBI taxonomy): Bacteria > Bacillati > Actinomycetota > Actinomycetes > Micrococcales > Micrococcaceae > Arthrobacter > Arthrobacter sp. 05L45_2. The sequence goes on from NZ_JBFTNO010000120.1 coordinate 2,197, forward strand.
AGCAGTTCGATGTCGAAGACGTTGGCGCGGTTCCGCTCCTCCCCCGGCGTCAGCAGGTCCAGCAGCAAGGTGCCCAGCCCGGCCCGCTGCAGGACGCTGGCCACAAAACGGTTCCGGGGACTGTGTCGGCTGCTGCCGCTCCCGTGGGCGAAAACCACCACCGCCGTGGCCGGGACCGGCAGGTGCAGCTGGCCCTGGAGCCGGACCCCCCGGGACGGGATTTCCACCTCTTCATCGGATTCCACCGGTTCCCCGGACGCGGCCGCCGGCACGGGGGCCCGTGGCGCGTCGTTCATCCGGCGCGCGGCGGCGTCCAGGAGTTGGATCACCTCCTCGTCGTCGGTCGGGGAGAAATCCCGGTAGTGGTAGCCGACGGCGGAGAACTGCCGGGGCGTCGCGAGGCAGACCACCTCGTCGGGTTCGCGCAGGTCCGCCAGGGTGTCGGCCGGCGCGACCGGCACAGCCAGGACCACCCTTGCGGCGCCCAGTTTGCGGGCGATCCGGCAAGCGACCCGGGCGGTGGACCCGGTGGCGATGCCGTCGTCGACGATCACCGCGATGCGCCCGGTCAGGTCCTGCCGGACGCGGCCTTTCCGGAACCGCGCCACCCGGTTCTCCAGCACCGCCCGCTCGCGGGCCTCGACGCCCTGCAGCTCCTGCTCGCCTACCCGGGCCTGGGCCAGTACGTGCTCCTCCAGGACCCGGGCGCCACCCTCGCCGATCGCGCCCATGGCGAGCTCCGGCTGGTACGGCAGCCCGAGTTTGCGCACCACGATCACGTCCAGCGGAGCGTCCAGGGCCGCGGCCACTTCGAAGGCCACCGGCACGCCGCCGCGGGGAAGACCAAGCACCACAATGTCCTTGCCCCGCAGGTCCGACAGGCGCCGCCCCAGTTGCCGCCCGGCGTCCACCCTGTCTTCAAAAATGCTCATTGCCTTGGCTTTCCAATCGGGCGCCGGCCTCCGGGCACTTCGGGCCCTGCGCTCCGCGGGCCGGGCACCGGACCAAGTGGCCGTTTTCTCCACTATCCGTCAGGTGTTCCGGGGATGTGAGGGCCCTTGTACCCGGTTTCGCCGGGACCCGCCGGGCCGTCCCCGGCGCGGTGCCAACGGGGATCGCCGGGAGCGGAGCACGGCCTGGTCCGGGGTGCTGAACCGCGCCGCGCGCCGGGCAACATGATGGTCCGGTCCGCGGCGCCGGACCCGCGGGAGGGCCGGGCCGGGCGGCTGTTGGGCGGCCCGGGAGAAAAACCATTGCTTGGCGAACTCAACCAGCACCAGATACACCACGGTCATGCCCAGCAGTGCCAGGAAGAACGGGACGGGCAGGGAGTCGAACCCCAAAATCCCGGACAGCGGGGACAGCGGGAGGTAAATGCCCAGCGCCACGACCCCTAGGGCGGCGCATAGCAGCCCGGCAGACGGGCGGCTGCGGAGGAACGGCACCCGCCGGGTCCGGATCGCGAAAATGATCAGCGTCTGCGTGGCGATCGACTCGATGAACCAGCCGGCCCGGAATTCCCCGGGGACGGCGTTGAAGACGAAGAGCATCAGGGCGAACGTGGCGAAGTCGAACACCGAGCTGATGGGGCCAAAGAGGAACATAAAGCGCCGGATGAAGGCAATGTTCCAGTGCGCGGGCGCCAGCAGTTGGTCCCTGTCCACCCGGTCACCGGGGATGGCGAGCTGGCCGGAGTCGTACAGCAGGTTGTTGAGCAGGATCTGCCCGGGCAGCATCGGCAGGAAGCTCAGCACCACGGACGCCGTCGCGGCGCTGAACATGTTACCGAAATTGCTTGAGGTGCCCATCAGCACGTATTTGATGGTGTTCGCGAAGATCCGGCGGCCCTCCATTACGCCATCGGCCAGCACCCCGAGGTCTTTATCCAGCAGCACAACGTCCGCCGCGTCTTTGGCGACGTCGGTGGCGCTGTCCACGGAGATGCCGATGTCGGCCTGGTGGAGGGCGAGCGCGTCATTGACTCCGTCACCCATGAACCCGACGGCGCCGCCGCTCTGGCGCAGCAGGCGGATGATCCGGGCCTTCTGTTCCGGCGAGACCCGGGCGAAAATGCTCGCCTCCCGGGCGGCCGCGCTAAGGTCCGGGTCTGACATGGCCTCGGCTTCCGCGCCGGTAACAGTGCGGCCGGAGAGAACACCAAGTTCCTGGCAGACCTTTTCGGCCACTTTCGCGTTGTCCCCGGTGGCGACCTTAACCGTGATACCCAGCGCCTCCAGCCGGTCCAGGGACTCGCGCGCGTTGGGTTTGGGCCGGTCGAGGAACACCAGGAACCCGGCAAGCATCAGGTTCTTCTCGTCTGCGGGCACCAGGTCCGTCATCCCGGGAGCCGGCCGGGTGGCCACCGCCACCACGCGGGAACCGGCGTCGAACTGTTCATCGAGCAGGTCCTGCACCGGCCGGGGCACCAAGTCACACAGGGCCAGCACGTCCTCCGGCGAGCCCTTGGTGATGATCCGGGAGGGACCGCCCGCGTCCCGTACCAGCACACTGGTGCGCCGCCGCAGGTGGTCAAAGTCGATAACATCGAGCCGTTCGTACTTCGAGGGGTCGAACGCCGCCGCGTCCGGGGCCTCCCACAGGGCGGCGTCCAGGGAGTTCTGGCCCACGGCGGACCGCTGAGCCTCGGCGTAGTCCGACTGGGTGGCGAGCAGCCCGAGGGTTAGCAGGCCGCCGGCGGACAGCCCGGCCTGCACCGGCAACGCAGCCGTGAAGCTGATCCGGCCCTCCGTGAGGGTACCGGTCTTATCCGTGACGAGGATGTCCATATCCCCGAGGTCCTCGATGCAGACCAGGCGTTTGACCAGCACTTTGCGTTTGGCCAGCCGCCGGGTGCCCGTGGCCAGGCTGGTGCTGACGACGGCGGGCAGCAGTTGCGGGGTGATTCCTACGGCGATGGCGAGGGAGAACAGCAGTGACTCGATGACCGGGCGCTGCAGCAGCAGGTTGGCGATGAAAATGAGTGAGGTCAGCCCGACGGCCACCTGCAGGAGCAGGTAGGAGAACCGCTTGAGGCCCAGCTGGAACTCGGTCTGCGGCTGCCGCGCCCCCAGGCCGAGGGCGATCCTGCCGAACTCGGCCCGGCTGCCGGTCGCCACCACCACTCCCGTGCAGCTGCCGGACTGCACCACGGTGCCCATAAAGAGGCAGGACGTCAGGTCACCCAGCGCGGCCCCGCCGGCCACGGGAGCCGGATCCTTGGCCGACGGCAGSGACTCCCCSGTCAGGATGCTTTCGTCGCAGAGCAGGTCCTTCGCCGTCAGCAGGCGGAGGTCGGCGGGGATGACGGCACCCAGGCCAAGCTGCACGACGTCGCCCGGCACCAGGGCGGTTACCGCCAGTTCCCGGGCGGTCCCGTCGCGGAACACGACGGCGGTGTGCGTCACCCGGGAATGCAGCGCCTCCGCCGCCCGTTCGGCGCGGAACTCGTTGCTGAAGCCCAGGCCCACGCTGACGAACAGGATCACGCCGATCACGACGGAGTTGGTCGCGTCGCCCAGGAAGAGCGACAGCCCGGCGGTGATAAGCAGCAGGATCAGGATGGGGCTGCGGAACTGCCGGCCCAGCACGGACCATCCGCTGGCCTGGTGGGTCCGGACCGCATTGGGTCCGAGTTCATCGAGCCGCTCCCGGGCAACGGTTTCGGACAGGCCGCCGGGGGCCGACCCCAGCCGGGCGAGCACCGTGTCCGGTCCCCTCTGGGCGGCGTCGGCGATGGTCAGGGTCAGGGAGGACGACTCCCACGTTGCGAGCTGCGGCATATAGATTTCTTTCCGGATCCCTCGGGATAACGCTAAGACTACGTCCGGAGCAGGGGGAGTCATAGGGGTGTGACCGGCGGGCTGACGGTTCCCCCGCGGCGCGGCGGTGCGGTCACTGACCGGGCAGGGACCGGGGCATTTTCACCGGAAAGTCCTGTATATAATTTCCCCCGTACGGTTTAGCAGAGGGCCGTTGGATAGTTCTTCGATCCGGCTCCTGCCCCCCGCTACCACCGCTACTGACTTCCGCAGTGGTTGCGATGCACCTGGCCGGTTCGATTCGATTCGAGCGAAACGGCATCAAGGAATAGTGGCAAGCGAGTCAACTGCAACATCGATCAACCAGCACCTGCATCAGCAGGTGCTGAACAGCGCCGACGTCGAGGCGTTCCTCAGCGAGTTAGCCCGGGTCTCGGCGCTCAGTCTCTCTGAACCCGATGACGAGGTCCTGTGCGGGATCACCCTGCTGCGGCAGCGCAAGGCCGCCACGGTGGCCAGCAGCAGCGCCGCGGCGCAGGCCATGGACGAAGTCCAGTACGGCTTCGGCGACGGGCCCTGCATCACGGCCTCCCGCGAACAGGAGACGGTGTACATCCCCGATCTGGACACGGACGAACGCTGGCCGCAGTGCGCCGCGATGGTCCGTGAGCACGGTATGCGCTCCATCCTGGCTGTGCCGTTCGAGCTGGACGGTGACACCCGGGCGGCGATGAACTTCTACTCCCACCGGCCGAACCGCTTCGATGACCGGGCCCGTGCGCTGGCGAGTGCCTTCGTGACCCAGACCACCATGGCGTTGCAGCTGGCGGTGCGTTTCGCCCAGTTCAGTGACACGGCGGACGACCTGAAGGCCACGCTGGAAACCCGCACCGGCATCGACGTCGCAATCGGGATCATCATGGCGCAGAACCGCTGCAGCCAGGACGAGGCCTTCGAGCTGCTGAAGGCGGCCTCGAGCGCCCGGAACGTCAAGCTGCACACAGTTGCTGCGGGCATTGTTGACGCCCTGGGCCAGGGCCCGGCACGGACGCACTTCGAGGGCTAGCTGTCCTGGCCGTCGGCGTCGGCTTCGGCGCGGATTTCGCGGATGAGCCAGTCGACAATCATACGGCTGGCACCGGAGCTGGTCTCGGCGCTGTGTTGCTGGGCGTGCCAGCGGCCAACGTCGCCCCGTGCGGCGCCGCGATAGTCGAGGTAGCCGCTGAGCGGGCAGTCCTGAACGGTGTGCGGGTGCGGGGAACCGAGGCGCAGGAACCTCCAGTGGAACGCCAGCGCACCGAGGGCTGTCCGGATCCCGCGGGTGCCGGGTCCTCCCCCGAACCCCGCGGCCCAGGCCGGAACCTCCGCCGCCGGCATGGGCCGGCCCAGGTGGTAGCCCTGGCCGAACTGGACGCCGAGCATGGTGACAGCCTCTGTCATGCCGCGGTCCTCGAGACCTTCGGCCACGACCGTCATATCGAAGTCCCGGCCTACCTGCACCAGGGTGGCGATCAGGCTCAATGATTCCAGCGGCGTGCTCCGCAGCCCGGTCAGCATGTCCCGGTCTATCTTGACGGCAGTGAAGGGCAGCATCGAAAGCCGCTTGAGGCTGCTGTAACCGGCGCCGAGATCGTCCATAGCGACGCCAACACCCAGCCCCACGAGGTGGCGGAGGGGTTCACTGAGCAGGTCCCATTCCGCGCCCTCGGTTTCGAGGAGTTCCAGGACCAGGCGTGCGGGTTTGATGTGGTGCCGGGCGAGGGCTTCCTCGACGAAAGCGGGGAAGCCGGGATCCAACAGGGTGGTCGGCGCGAGGTTGATGGAGACCTTGGTGGAGAACCCGGCCGCGTCCCACTCGGCGAGCTGGGCTAGCACCTGTTCCAGTCCCAGCCGGAACAGGCGGTCGACGTCGGCGGGCTCAAGGTGCGGAAGGAAAGCGGCCGGCGGAACGTAGCCGCCGTCCTCGAGCTGCAGCCGGGCCAGGGCCTCGAAGAGGTAGACCCCGCCCTGCGACAGGTCCACTGCGGGTTGCAGGAACATCCGCAGTCCGCCGTTGAAGAGCCGCTCGGTGTAGCCGGCCGCGGCGTCGGGCGCCGCTGCTGCCGTGCCGTCGCCCGGAGCGGCGCCCGGGTCACGCGGTTCAGCGGCCGGTCCGGCGCCCTCTGGTGCGGCCGCCGCCTGGGATGCGGCCGGGCGCGCCCCAACGGGGCCTGCCAGCTCCCACCACTGGCCGCGTCCGTTCTTCCRCGATTTGGCGAGCTTCAGGGCGGTATCGGCACTGCGGAGCAACCCGCGGGTCTCCGTTCCGTCCCGCGGAGAGAGCGCCAGCCCGGCGCTCATCCCGACGCGCACGGCGCCGCCGCCGGCGTCGAACGCTGACTCGACGCTGCCGCCGAGCCGTTCAAGGACATCAGCCAGGGCCTCCCGGGCGCCATCCTCGGGGACGTCCTCGACCACCAGGACGAACTCGTCGCCGCCCATCCGTGCCAGGAACTCGCCCGGCAGCAGCCGGGCCTGCAACCGGGYGGCCCAGCCGGCGAGGACCTCGTCGCCGGCGTCGTGGCCCAGCGCGTTGTTGACGTTCCGGAGGCCGTCCAGGTCCAGGAGTCCGACGGCGATCCTGGCTCCCGGGCCGCCGTCGCCCTCCAATGCCCCGGTGAGGTGGGGATCCAGGGCCGCACGGTTGGGCAGGCCGGTCACGGCGTCGTGGGTGGCCTGGAAGCGGAGTTGCTCGTGCAGGGCCATCCGGGTGGTGACGTCCCGCTGGACGCTGACGAAATGCGTGGGACGTCCGTCATCGCCCAGGAGCGGGGTGACCTTCAGGGCGTTCCAGAACGGGGAGCCGTCCTTGCGGTAATTCAGGATATCGCCGCGGAATTCCTCGCCCCGCGCCAGCGTGTCACGGATGGTCTCGACCACCTCGCGCGAGGTGCCGGGCCCCTGGAGCACCCGGCAGTTGCTGCCCAGCATCTCCTGTTCGGAGTATCCGGTGATGGTGGTGAAGGACCTGCTGGCGTGCAGGATGTTCTGCGCGGCGTCGGTGATCAGGGAGATCTCGGAGGTGGCGGCCAGCGCGCGCATCAGAAGGGCCCGCGGCACACCGTCCGCGATGTGGGGCAGGGCATCGATGGCCAGCGGGGCCGGCCGTCCTGGGTGTGTCATGCAGAAGCCTTGCTACGGTCGGTCCGGCATCCCGGACACTGGTAAGTTCACTGACAGACTAGCGGCATTGCCGCCGTCACGGGCCGGAGACCCGGCTTCGGAGAGGACCAAGTGAACGGTGTCCGGGTGGGCGAGGATGCGGAAGTGGCCGCCGGTGTCCAGTTGGATGTTCCGCGCCCCGGGGAGCTCGCTGCCCTCGGGGATGTGCGGGTCGAAGAGTCCATAGACGGACGTGATGCGCGCATTGACCCCCTGCTCGCGGGACAGCTGCAGGGTGACGGCGCTGCGCGGAGAGAGGGCCCGCAGGCTGGGCAGCAGCAGGTACGCCGCATACCGTGAACCGGAGAACGGCGAACACACGGCCACCATCCGGCTGATGCGCAGCTCGGGATCCAGCGACAGCATGGCGAACTTGCCGATCAGGCCGCCCTTGCTGTGCGCCACGATAAGGACATCCGTGAGGTCCTTATCCCGGAGGTGCCGGGCGATCAGGGCGGCCGCCTTGGCGACCTCCAGCCGGTTGCGCTGCAGCACGGTCACAACGTGCACGGGATGGCCGGCATCGTGCAGTTCCCGGATCAGGGGCAGCATAAAGCGCCAGTCCTCGAAGATGCCGGGGATCACAACGACCGGCCGGCGGTCACCGCTGAGGAATTCGCCGGGGCTGACCCGGGACACCGCACTTAACAACTGCCGGCCGACGGCATAGGCGTAGTCGCGGGCCCACCAGCGGGCGTTCCTGAGCACGGTGCTCACGCGGCAGATCCCTGTGGCGCTTCTGTCCCGGGGGCGGCCACGCCGGCGAAGGCGAGGATGGAGCCGGCCACCTCCACGGCCCGGTTGTGCTGGACAACGTGCCCGGTCCCGTCGATCTCGAGGACCTGCGCGGCGGGGGCACGGCCAGCGAGCCGGCGGCACCACTGCAGCGGCGCAACGGGGTCGTTGGCTCCGCGCATCACCAGGACCGGGGCTTCTACGCCGGCGACCCTTTCCTCAATGCGGTAGTCCATCATGACCCGCAGGTTCTTGAAGTACCAGCGGAGGCCGCAGCGCAGGTAGTCGGTGAAAACCAGGGCGTTCGAGGACGGGCTCTCGTGGAACATACAGTCCCGACCCAGCGCCCATGCCTGCTGGGCCACGCTGCGGCGCCGGTCATCGACTACCGGGCCCATCAGGACCAGGCGCGGGATCCGCGAGGGCTGAAGCCGGGCGGCCTCGACCGCGAACTGGGTACCCATCGAATGGCCCACAATGACGAACTCCAGTACACCCAGCTGTTCCAGGGCGCCGAGGATGTAGGTGCCGTGTTCGGCCACGCTGAGGGTGCGCGACGGACGCGGGGTGGCTCCGAAGCCCGGGAGGTCGAGCGAATACGTGTCGACCGTTCGCGCCAGCAGCCCGTGCAGCCGGCGCAGGTAGCGGTGCGAGGCGCCGATGCCGTGGATAAGCACGACGGCTAGTCCGGCAGACTCACCGGCCGGGCGCGGGGAGGCGAACACGTGACCCACATGGCCCGCAGCCTCTACCTCGATGCGGGTGGGGCTTCCCATTGGGCTCTCGTTTCTGTGGGGCGCTGCCGATC
>NZ_JBFTNO010000121.1:0-9434 GCF_056397525.1 Arthrobacter sp. 05L45_2
CGGGGACGGTGGTGGCCGACGGCGCCGCAGCGGTCGGGCAGCATTTGCGCCTGGTGCTCGTCCGGGTGCAGGGACAATGGCGGATCCAGGAGATCCTCCCAGTCGCACCGGGCTAACCGCGGGCGGCCACCCAGGCTGCTGCCTCGGCCAGCGACGGGTGCTGCCACCGGTACCCGGCCTCCGCGAGGACGGCAGGCTCCATCCGCTGGCTGGCGAGCAGGAGTTCATTGGCCAGCTCGCCCATCACCAGGCGCAGCACCGGAGCCGGAACACGCAGCAGGGCCGGCCGGTGCAGCGCCTCGGCCAGGCGCGCGATCAGGGAGTTCACGTCCGCGTCTTCGGGCGCACACACGTTGACCGGTCCCTCCACCGGCGCGGTCAGCAGGAAGGAGAACGCGCCTGCCACGTCGGGGAGTGTGATCCACGRCCAGTACTGCCGCCCGGAGCCCAGCGGTCCGCCTACGCCCAGGCGCAGCAGCGGCATCAGCCGTCCGAGGGCTCCGCCGCTGCGGCTGAGGACCACCCCGGTGCGGGGCGTGACCACCCGAACCCCCGCCGGCGCCTCGTGGGCCGCGGCCTCCCAGTCCGAGCAGATCCGTGCCAGCACCCCGCTCCCGGAGGGAGCGTTTTCCCGCAGGACCGTTGAACCGGCGGTGCCGTAGTACCCGGAGGCCGATTGGCTCAGGAAGACCTGCGGGGGAGTGTCCGTGCGGCCCATTGCGGCTGCCAGCGTCCGCGTCGGCCCCAGCCGGGAGGCGCTGAGTTCATTGATCCGGCGCCGGGTCCATGGCCGGTCGCCGATGCCGGCGCCCGAAAGGTTAACGACGGCGTCCACACCCTGCAGCGCCGTGTCGTCAATGCGCCCCGCAGCCGGATCCCACTGGAACTCAGCGGGGGAGGCCGGCGGCCGCCGAACCAGGCTGGCGACGTCGTGCCCCTGCTCGCGGAGGGTGCTGGACAGGGCGGTTCCGATCAGCCCGGAGGCGCCGGCAATGAGGATGCGCATGATCCATCTCACCATGCCCGGCACGGCAGGGAAACCTCCCCGGAGGCGCGGCGCTCTTTGACTATGATCGAACGATGACCTCTTCGAGCTACCTCCGTTTCCCGCATCTTCACGGCGATCTGGTCACCTTCGTGGCCGAGGACGACGTGTGGATCGCGCCCCTCGACGGCGGCCGCGCCTGGCGGGTTTCCTCGCTCCAGCTTCCCGCCCGCAACCCGCGTTTCACGCCCGACGGCCAGCACCTGGTCTGGACCGTCGTCCAGGGCACGGCACCGGAGGTCGTCACCGCAGCCGTCGACGGCGGCGGATACCGCCAGCTCAGCTACTTCGGCCACGCCTCCACCAAGGTCAAAGGCTTCACGCCCGACGGCGACATTGTGGTCACCAGTGCCTTCCGGCAGGCGGACAGCCGCCTGACGAACGCCTACAGCCTGCCGGTGGACGGCGGCTGGGCCGAGGAACTGCCATTCGGACCGGTCGAGTCCGTCGCCTACGGCACGGTGGTCGGCGATGAGCGCCCCGTCGTCCTGGCCAGCGTCCTCTCCCGTGAACCGGCCTGGTGGAAGCGCTACCGCGGCGGAACGGCAGGAAAGCTGTGGATCGACGCTGACGGCAATGGCGAGTTCGAGCGGCTCGCCGCCGAACTCGACGGCAACCTCACCGACCCCATGTGGGTCCGCGGCCGGATCGCCTTCCTGTCCGACCATGAGGGCTACGGCAACCTGTACTCCGTGCTGCCCAACGGGACCGACCTCCGCCGCCACACGGACCACGAGGACTTCTACGTCCGGCATGCGGCCACCGACGGCGAACGCGTGGTGTTCGAATCGGCCGGCGAACTCTGGCTCCTCTCCGGACTGGACGCCGAGGCCGTCAAGCTCGACATCACCCTGGGCTCCGCCTCGCAGGCACGCCGCGCGGCCGCGCTGAAGCCGTCCCGCCACCTCGGCGATGTCATCCCCGACCGTACCGGCGACGCCAGCGCAGTTGAAGCGCACGGCACCCTGCACTGGCTGCGGCACAAGGACGGTCCGTCGCGCATCCTTGAGGCCACCCCGGGCGTCCGCGCCAGGCTGCCGAGGCCCTTCGGAGCCGGGCGCATCGCATACATTGCTGACCACGACGGCATCGAGGCGCTCTACCTGAAAGCCATCGCCGCCCCCGTGGCAGGCATCCGCGGCGCAGTTGCCCCGATGCCGTCCCAGGACTCCGCCGCCAAGGCCGGGCACGACGCCGACGGCGGCACGCCGCTGCCGCGCCCCGTGTCCGCAGCAGCCCTGAACCGACCCGCCGAGGCCAGCGCCCGGGCGGAGACTGCCGCCCCAGCAGACACTGCCGCCCCAGCCGCCGGCACCGCGGACACCGTCCCCGGTGCAGGCCACGACTCCGCGACAGGAACCGGACCCGCCCAGGAACACGCCGCTGAGGCCGGGCTCACCCGGATCGATTTCCCGAAGCCGAGCCGTGCCAGCGCCATGGAGGCAAGCCCGGACGGGAACTGGATTGCCATCGGGACCTCTTTCGGCGATATCTACCTGGCGGACACCCGCACCGGTGCCCTCACCCTGCTGAGCAGCATCGGCGACGGCAGCATCGACGGCTTCAGCTGGTCGCCGGACTCGGCGTGGCTCGGCTGGGCCGAACCCGTCACCTCCTTCGGATCGCGGACCCGGCTCCGGCTGGCACTGATCGCGGAACCCGCAGCAGGGGACGCCGTGGCGGGCAGTGAAAAGTCCAAGCCGACCATCATCGACGTCACCGACGGCCGCTTCCGCGACGAATCGCCTGCCTTCACCCCTGACGGCAAGTTCCTGGCCTTCCTGTCCAACCGCAGTTTCGACCCGGTCTACGACGGTCACGCCTTCGACCTCTCCTTCCCCAGCCCCATCAAGCCCTACCTCGTGGCCCTGGCCGCCGATACGCCGTCGCCGTTCGGCCCGAGCGTCGCCCTCCCCGACACGGCCGGCACTGCCGCCACGACCGGCGCCGACGGGGACGCCAACGGCGACGACGCCGACGGTGATGCCGCCAACGGCACTGACAGTCGCGTCCGGGTGCGGGTCGACGCCGAGGGCCTGGCGCACCGCGTCATCAGCGTTCCCGTGCCGCAGGGCAACTACACGGACCTCTCCGCCGCCGGCGGCGCCCTGCTGTGGCTGGACCACGAGCTGGCCGGCGTGACCGGCGACGGCCGCGCCAGCCTGGAAGACAAAAATGCGGCACCGAGCCTGGTCCGCTTCGACCTGGCCAAACGCCGCACCACGACCATCGTCGAGGCGCTGGACAGCTACCGGCTGACCGGCGACGGCGAGAAGGTTGTCCTGGTGCAGGACAAGCAGATCCGCGTCTCGCCGTCGGCCTCGAAGGCCGACGAGGACGCCGGCCAGCTGGTGAAGGTCGACCTGACCCGCATCCGGGTCCGGCTGGACCCGGTCAGCGTCTGGGGCCAGGCCTTCGACGAGGCCTGGCGCCTGCAGCGGGACTTCTTCTGGACCGAGGACATGGCCGGCCAGGACTGGGACTCGGTGCACGCACGGTACCGGCCGATCGTGGACCGGCTGGGCTCCCACGATGACCTCGTGGACCTGCTGTGGGAACTGCACGGCGAACTGGGAACCTCACACGCCTACGTCCGCCCGGTTATGGTCACGGAGAACGGCAGCAACGGCCAGGGCCGGCTCGGCGCCGACCTCGCCTTCACCGCCGGAGGCTGGGAGATCACCCGCGTCCTTGCGGGGGAGTCTTCGGATCCGCTGGCGACTTCACCGCTGACCCGGCCCGGCGTCGACGCCCGCGCCGGCGATGTCCTGCTGGCCATCGACGGTGTTGAGTTGACAGAGTCCCTGACGCCCGCCGTGCAGCTGGCCGGCGCCGCCGGCCGGGCCGTCGAGCTGACCCTGCGCAACGGCGCCGGCCACGGCGCGCAGGCGGGCAACCAGCGCCGCGTCGCCGTCGTACCCGTCAAGGACGAGGAACGGCTGCGCTACCAGGAATGGGTCGCCTCCAACCGGCGCACTGTGCGGGAAGCCTCGCAGGGCACCTTCGGGTACCTGCATATCCCGGACATGATGGCTAACGGCTGGGCCCAGCTGCACCGCGACCTGGACACGGAAACGTCGCTGGACGGCCTGATCGTGGACGTCCGCCGGAACCGGGGCGGTCACACGTCGCAGCTTGTCGCCGAGCTGATCGGCCGCAAAGTCACCGGCTGGAGCATGCCCCGGGGCGAGCGTCCGCGCACCTACCCGCACCACGCCCCGCGCGGACCCGTCATCATCCTCACCGACGAATTCGCCGGCTCCGACGGGGACATCATCACCCAGGTGTCCAAGCTGCGCGGGATCGGACCGGTCATCGGCACCCGCACCTGGGGCGGCGTCGTCGGGATCGACAACCGGTTCGCCCTCGCGGACGGCACCGGGGTCACCCAGCCCCGCTACGCCACCTGGTTCACCGGGGGCGTGGGCTGGGGCGTCGAGAACTATGGTGTTGCTCCCGACATTGAGGTGGCCTTCCCGCCGCACGCCTACGCCGCGGGCGCCGATCCGCAGCTGGAGTACGGCATCGGGGCGCTAAAGGAAATGATCCAGGAGCTGCCGACCGACCGGCCGCCGCTGCGCGAAGGGTACCGCCGGGTGCGGCCTGCCCCGCTTCCCGCCCGCCAGCCAGGCAACTAGCCAGTATGCAGAACGGCCCCCGTCCGGAATCTCCGGACGGGGGCCGTTGTGCGTGCAGGGCAGGCCAGGACTAGGCAGCGAGCGTCGCGTCCAGGCTGATCTTGATGCCGGTCAGGGCGGCCGACACCGGGCAGCCGGTCTTGGCTTCCTCGGCGATGCGCTGGAACTCGTCCTCGGAGATGCCGGGTACGCGTGCGTTCAGGGTCAGGTGGCTTCCGGTGATCCCCGTGCCGGGCTCAAAGGTGACGTCGGCCTTGGTGTTGACTTCCTCCGGCGTGTGGCCGGCCTGGGCCAGGGCGTGGCTGAAAGCCATGGAGAAACAGGCCGAGTGCGCGGCGGCGATCAGTTCTTCCGGGCTGGTCTTGCCCTCGGCGGCTTCGGCGCGCGCCTTCCAGGTGACGTCGAAGTTGCCCAGCCCCGAGCTGTCCAGGGTGGTGTTGCCCGCCCCCGACATCAGGTCGCCGTTCCATACAGTGTGTGCGGTGCGTGTCGTTGCCATGTCCACTCCTCAGCGTCGTTGAATCAGGATCCTGCCTGGCGGCGGATCCTGCCTTGTCCATCCTAGGGCTAACGACGACGGCGACGCACCCCGTGTGGGGTACGCCGCCGTCGTGGTGGAGAAGCGGAGGCTACTGCCAGAGGGTCGCGATCGCGATGTTGAGCAGGGCCAGTCCGCCGACGCTGTGGGCGAGTCCCTTGCTGATCGGCTCGTCCTTCTTGTACTTGCGGCGGCCGATGAAGGCCAGCACGGCCACGACCAGGGCCACCGTGAACTTCACGCCGAGTTTGGCGTAGTTCGCGTCCATGTCGAGGGCCGGGATTAGGCCCATCATGGCAATGCCGGTGATCAGCTGCAGGACGGCGCCATCGAATTGGCGGGGGTGGACGGTGGGCTTCTTCATCTGGCCGATCCAGATGCCGACGATCATGGTCGCGCCGATGATGTGCAGGAAGACCAGGATGTCGAACAAAATTTTCATGGCTTCAGTCTAACCAGAGATTTCTACGGAACGTAGTAGGACCGGCGGGTGGGTTGGACGCAGAACGGCGACGGCGGTGCGGGCGTTGCGGTGGTTTCCCACTGCTGCCCGCACCGCCGTCGCCGTTGGTACTGTGTGGCCCCCGGACCCGGGGACTGCCTGCTGCTAGAGGCCGAGGTCGGCTTCGAAGGCGCCTTCCTCAAGGCGGGCCTTGAGGGTCTGCAGGAAGCGTCCTGCGTCGGCGCCGTCCACCAGGCGGTGGTCGTAGGTCAGGGAGAGGTACATCATCGAGCGGATGGCGATCGAGTCGTCACCGTTCTCATCGGAAACCACCACGGCGCGCTTGACGATCGCACCGGTGCCGAGGATGGCCACCTGCGGCTGATTGATGATCGGGGTGTCGAAGAGGGCGCCGACGGAGCCGATGTTCGTGATGCTGAACGTGCCGCCGGAGAGCTCGTCCGGGCCGATCTTGCCGTTGCGGGTACGGTCCGCGACGTCGGCGATCTTGCCCGCCAGGCCGGCCAGGTTCAGGTTCCCGGCATCAGCGATGACGGGGACCAGCAGGCCCTTGTCGGTGTCTACCGCAATCGCCAGGTGCTCGGCGTTGTGGTAGGTGATTTCCTGCTTGTCCTCGTCGTAGGAGGCGTTGACCTTSGGGTGCTGCTTCAGGGCCTCGGCGACSGCCTTGGCRATGAAGGGCAGGAAGGTCAGCTTSGAGCCGTTCTGSGCCTGGAAGGAGTTCTTGGCCYKGGCSCGCAGYTTGGCGACCTTGGTCATGTCCACYTCGTGCACCTGGGTCAGCTGGGTGGAGAKGTCCAGCGACTCGCGCATGCGGCGGGCGATGACCTGGCGGATGCGCGGGGCCTTCTGCACGGTGCCGCGCAGCGAGGAAACATCAGCCGACGCCGCGGCCGGTGCTGCGGAAGAAGCCGCCGGTGCGGCGGCGGCAGCCGGGGCTGCCTTGGCCTCGGCCGCTGCGAGCACGTCCTGCTTGCGGATGCGGCCGCCGACGCCGGTGCCGGTCAGCGAGGAGATGTCCACGCCCTGCTGGTTGGCGAGCTTGCGGACCAGGGGAGTGACGTAGCCGGACTCAGCGGAAGCCGCGGGGGCGTCCTGCTTCGGGGCTTCCTGCTGGGGGGCCGGGGCTGCGGCCGGAGCCGGCGCCGGCGCAGCCGGTGCTTCCTGCTTGGGGGCTTTGGCCGGGGCGGGAGCAGCAGCCGGAGCGGCGGGTGCTTCCTGCTTGGGAGCTTCCTTGGGGGCTTCGGGTGCCGGAGCGGCAGCCGGAGCCGCGGCACCGGAGCCGATGACGGCCAGGACGGAACCGACCTCGGCCGTCTCGTCCTCGGCAACGCGGATTTCCTGCAGGGTGCCGGCGACCGGGGACGGGATCTCGGTGTCGACCTTGTCCGTGGAGACTTCGAGCAGGGGCTCGTCGACCTCGACGGTGTCGCCGATGCTCTTGAGCCAGCGCGTGACGGTTCCTTCGGTGACGCTTTCACCAAGGGCGGGGAGGGTGACCTCGTGGCCCTCGCCGGCCGGAGCGGCGTCCGCCGCGGGTGCGGCCTCGGCGGCCGGGGCAGCCTCAGCGGGGGTTTCGGCTTCGGCGGCCGGTGCTTCAGCAGCGGAGGGCGACTCGGCGGGTGCTTCTTCGGCGGCCGGAGCTGCGGCCGGGGCAGCTTCGGCGGAGCCCGAGCCGTCACCGATGCGCACCAGCGGGGCGCCGACTTCGGCGGTCTCGTCCTCGGCGACGAGGATTTCCTCGATCACGCCGGCGATCGGAGAGGGGATCTCGGTGTCTACTTTGTCGGTGGACACTTCGAGCAGGGGCTCGTCCACTTCCACCCGGTCACCGACCTGCTTCAGCCAGCGGGTGACGGTTCCTTCGGTGACGCTCTCACCGAGGGCGGGCAAGTTAACGGATTCAGACATGTCGTCCCCGTTCTCCTTATTGATGTAGTGCGGATGGTTGCTGCCGTGTCTTCGAGCCTAGTGCACCCGGCTTTCGGGCCGGGTGCACTAGGCACGGGGTAATGCTTGTGCTGGCTGGGTTAGCCGTGCAGGGGCTTGCCGGCGAGGGCGAGGTGGGCTTCGCCCAGGGACTCGTTCTGCGTCGGGTGGGCGTGGACCAGCTGGGCCACGTCCTCCGGGTAGGCTTCCCAGTTCACGATCAGCTGTGCTTCACCGATCTGCTCACCCATGCGGGCGCCGATCATGTGGACGCCGACGACGGGGCCGTCCTTCTGGCGGACCAGCTTGACGAGGCCGGAGGTGCCCAGGATGGAGCTCTTGCCGTTGCCGGCCAGGTTGTATTCCTGGGTCTCGACCTGATCGTCGCCGAACTTGGCCTTGGCGGCCTTCTCGGTGTACCCGACGGTCGCGATTTCCGGTTCGGAGTAGGTGACCTTGGGGATGTTGMCGTCCTCGACCACCACCGGCTTGAGGCCGGCGATTTCCTCGGCGACGAAGATGCCCTGCTGGTACCCGCGGTGGGCAAGCTGGACGCCCGGGACGATGTCGCCCACGGCGTAGATGTTGCCGACGCCGGTGTGCAGGCGCTCGTTGGTGATCACGAAGCCGCGGTCGATGGTCAGCCCGGCTTCCTCGTAGCCGAGGTTGGCCGTGACGGGGCCGCGTCCGACGGCGACCAGCATGAGGTCGGCCTCGAAGGTCTTGCCGTCAACAAGGGTGACCTTGACGCCGTCGTCGTTCTGCTCGACGCCCTGGAAGAAGACGCCCGTGGAGAACTTGATGCCGCGCTTCTTGAAGGCACGCTCGAAGTTCTTGACGATGGTGGCGTCCTCGTTCGGAACGAGGGAGGGCAGGCCTTCGACGATGGTGACATCGACGCCGAAGGACTTCCATACCGAGGCGAACTCGACGCCAATGACGCCGCCGCCGAGGATGATGGCGCTCTTGGGGATGAAGTCCATGGTGAGGGCTTCGTCCGAGGTGATGACCTTGCCGCCGATTTCCAGGCCCGGCAGGGTGCGGGAGTAAGAGCCGGTCGCGAGGACAATGTTCTTGCCCTTGTACGCGGTGCCGTTTACGACCACGGTGTCGTTGCCCTGGAGCTTGCCCTCACCCTCAATGACGGTGATGCCCTTCTTGCCCTTGATAAGTCYCTGGAGGCCCTTGAACTTACCGGCAATGATGCCGTCCTTGTAGGCGTTGACGGCGGTGATGTCGATGCTGTCCAGGGTCACGTTGACGCCGTACTTGGCGGAATCACGGGCGTGGTCGGCCAGTTCCGCGGAGTGCAGCAGTGCCTTGGTGGGGATGCAGCCGTTGTGCAGGCAGGTGCCGCCGAGCTTCCCCTTTTCGATGAGGCCGACGGTAAGGCCAAGCTGGACGGCGCGGAGCGCAGTCGCGTAGCCGCCGCTGCCGCCGCCGAGTACCAGGATGTCGAATTCTTGCGCAGTTGCCTGATCGGCCACTAAAACGCTCCCTCGCGTGAACGATGACACGAGAGTACGCATCATCTGGTCTTGGAACCTGTCTGCCGCGATTATGCCAGCAGCGCTGGTTCCCTTTCGTTTGGAATTACTTCTGTGAAGCTCTTTGCTGTGAAACTACGGTTCACCTTAGCGAACCACTAATACATGCTCCACCTTGTTGTGGCGTTTGTGGAGCGCTTGTGTCCAGTGTCACGCGGCCCTGTGGCGGGGGGATCAGTTCCCGCCGCCACAGCGCCGCGTGGCGGACTAGACAGTACGGGCGAGGATGTCCTCTACGTAAGCCACCAGGGTCCGGACCGTGCTGCCCGTGCCC
>NZ_JBFTNO010000122.1:0-9433 GCF_056397525.1 Arthrobacter sp. 05L45_2
ACTGAACGCCGCCGCCGGTCGAGTAGGGTTTAGGAAAGGCAAAAGGCGCGCCCCGGGTGCGCAGGCAGGGGATCACGATGGCGGAAACACGGCGGACGCTGGTGGATGTCGTGGTGGACAGGGTCCTCGAGTACATCCTCAGCGGCCAGATCAAGCCCGACGACGCCCTGCCGCCGGAAGCGGACATCGCCAAGGAATCCGGCGTCAGCCGCCTGACGGCCCGGGAAGCGATGAAAGTCCTCAAGGCCCAGGACGTGGTGTACGTCAAGCGCGGCCTCGGCACGTTCGTCAACCCGCCCGAACGCTGGACCGGGCTGGACGCGATCATGCGGGCGGCCTCCCGCGGAGTGGCCTCCGACCAGGTGGCGCTGCGCCTCCTGGAAGTCCGGCGCATGGTGGAAACCGGCGCCGCGGAACTCGCGGCGGCCCGGCACAGCCAGGCCGACCTCGCCGCCATGACGGAGAGCGTCGAGCAGATGGAAGCCGCCCACCACTCCGGCGACGTCGACGCCCTGACCCTGGCAGACATCGCCTTCCACGACACCGTCCTGCGGGCGTCCGGCAACCCCTTCGTGCCGGCCCTCCTGGCCCAGCTGTCCACCCTGCTGTACGCCATGCGGCGGGAAACCTCGGCCTTCCCCGACGTCCAGCGGCACGCCATCCACCACCACAAGGTGGTCCTGGCGGCCATCGCCTCCGGCGAGCCGTCGGCCGCGCGCTCCGCAATGGACGCCCACATCACCCAGACCTTCGAGGACTACAAGCAGTACCTCGCGGTCTCCAGCCGCGGCGCCGCCGCCAGCTGACCCGCGCCCGCGGCCCCGGCGGGCCCCGCGTGCCGCCGTCCCGTCGAAGCTGCACCCGCCAAGCCGAATTACCTCGCGCCTGTTGACGCCGTGCGGCCGTGTGACTAGAATCTCAAACAGATATCAGACATCTGACATCCCAATCACCTCGGAATGCCGCAAGCCAAAGGAGTCTTTATGAGCGCGCACGTCCCTGCCCTGGGCACCCTGATCACCGGTGGAGGCCCGCGATGACCTCCCTGACCGCAACCCCGGCCCTCAGTGAACTGGGCCAGACCACCCTCCGCAAGGTCCGCCGGCGGCTGATGCCGCTGATCGTCCTGCTGTACTTCGTCGCCTACCTGGACCGCAACAACGTCGGCTTCGCCAAGCTCGGCATGCAGGGCGACATCGGGCTGACCGAGGCCGCCTACGGCCTGGGCGCCGGCATCTTCTTCATCGGCTACGCCCTCCTGGAAATCCCCAGCAACGGTGGTATGTACCGCTACGGCGCCCGCAAGTGGATCGCCCGCATCCTCATCAGCTGGGGCATCTTCGCCACAGCCATGTTCCTGGTCAACGGCGAGACCACCTTTTACATCATCCGCTTCCTCCTCGGCGCTGCGGAGGCCGGCTTCTTCCCGGCCATCCTCTTCTACCTCACCCTCTGGTTCCCGGCCGCGCAGCGCGTGACCGTCCTGGGTATCTTCATCCTGGCCCAGCCGATCTCCAACGCCCTCGGCGCGCCGGTGTCCGGAATGCTCCTGGGCCTCGAAGGTGTCGGCGGCCTGCACGGGTGGCAGTGGCTGTACATCATCGAAGGCATCCCGGCGATCGCGCTCGGCATCATCACGCCGTTCGTGATGACGGACCGCCCGGAGCACGCCAAGTGGCTCAAGCCCGAAGAGCGTGACTGGCTCACCACCACCATGAACAAAGAACTGGCCGACAAGCAGAAGGCCGGCAAGCACAACTTCCTGGCCGGCCTGAAGGACCCCCGCACGCTCGCCTACTCGGCCCTGTACTTCGGCCTGGTCTGCGGCATCTACGGCCTGGGCCTCTGGCTGCCGACCATCGTCAAGGCGCTCGGCAAGTTCGATACCGTCCAGGTCGGCTTCATCGTCTTCATCCCCTACGCCATCGCGGCCGTGTTCGTCTACTTCTGGAGCAAGCGCTCCGACCGGACCGGAAACCGGGTCTGGCACGCCAGTGTCAGCATGGTCCTCGCCGCCGTCGGCCTCCTCGGCGCCGGCTACCTGCTCCCGGTCAACGCCGTCCTCGCCATGGTCTTCCTGACCCTCGCGGCAATGGGCATCTACTCGGCAATCGCCCCGTTCCTGGCCATGYCGTCGGCCGCCCTCACCGGTGCCGCAGCCGCAGCCGGCCTCGCCATGGTGAACTCACTCGGCAACCTCGGCGGCTTCGTCGCCCCGTACATCGTCGGCATCCTCAAGGACTCCACCGGCAACAGCCAGAGCGGCCTGACCTTCCTGGCCGCCTGCCTCGCCATCACCGCCGTCGCCACCTACCTCTACGCCCGTAACCGGCCCGAAGGTGTCTCCGCTCCCGCGGCCACCGTCTCCGCCACCGACAGCCACTAGGAACCACCCATGACAGCAAACAACACATTCCCCGCCGAACGAACCGTCGTCCTGACCGGCGCCGCGTCGGCCCGCGGCATCGGCCGCGCCACGGCCGACCGGCTGGCCCGCGACGGCTGGTCGATCGCGATCCTGGACATCAACGCCGAGGACGCCAAGGCGGCCGCGGCGGAGATCGGGTCCAACCGTGCCGTCAAGGCGATCGGCGTCGGCGCCGACGTCTCGGACGAGGCCTCCGTGGACCGTGCCATCACCGAGATCGAGGAGGCGCTTCCGCCGATCGTCGGACTGGCCAACCTGGCCGGCATCAGCTCGCCGACGCCGTTTATGGAGACGTCCGTGGCCGAATGGGACAAGGTGTTCGCCATCAACATGCGCGGTACGTTCATCGTCTCGCAGCGGGTCCTCAAGGGCATGATTGAACGCCGGGTCGGCCGGATCGTCAGCGTCTCCTCGATCTCCGCGCAGCGCGGCGGCGGCACCTTCTCCAAGGTCGCCTACAGCGCGTCCAAGGCCGGGATCCTCGGCTTCACCCGTGCACTGGCCCGCGAAGTCGGCGAATTCGGGATCACCGTGAACGCGGTGGCTCCCGGCCCGATCGACACCGACATCATGGGCGGCACCCTGACGGATGAACGCAAGGCCGCCATGTCCGAGGGCATCATGATGGGCCGCGTCGGCACCCGCGACGAGGTCGCAGCGCTCATGTCCTTCCTGCTCAGCGAAGACGCCGGCTACATCACGGCCGCCACCTACGACATCAACGGCGGCCTGCAGGTCTCCTGACCCCAGGCGCCTCTCGACGTGCCGTGCGGCCCAGGCCGCACGGCACCCGAAAGGACCACAGCATGACAAACGAAACCCACCCCGGCCATCCCGGCCCGCCGGACGCTCCCGCCCCCGTCCGCCTCGCGGACGCCCGGCAGCGGATCCGCGCGGACCGCGCCGCCACCGGCCGCCGGACCGCCGTGCTCGACGACGACCCGACCGGCTCGCAGTCCGTCCACGGCGTCTCCGTGGTCACCGTGCTCGAAGCATCCGAGTACGCGGCGGCCCTCGCCGCGCCGGAATCCACCTGCTTTATCCTCACCAACACCCGCAGCCTCGACGAGGCGGACGCCGTCGCGCTCAACCAGGACGCCGGCCGAGCCCTGTTCGAACTCGAGCAGCAGCTCGGCGCGCCGCTGGACGTGGTCAGCCGCAGCGACTCGACACTCCGCGGCCACGTGATGGCAGAAATCCGCACCCTCGACGCCGTCCGGCGCGAGGTCACCGGCCACGGCTTCGACGGCGTCCTGCTGGCCCCGTCCTACTTCGAAGCCGGACGGTTCACAGCCGGCGACGTGCACTGGGCCGTGGTGGGCGGCGAGCCCGTCCCCGCCGGGGACACCGAGTTCGCCAAGGACGCCACCTTCGGCTACCGCTCCTCCGACCTGAAGGACTTCGTCGCGGAGAAGAGCGGCGGCACCGTAGCGGCCGGGCAGGTGCTCAGCATCAGCCTTGAGGACATCCGCAACGGCGGAGAGGACCGGGTCGCGGAGATCCTGCGCACCGCCGCCGACCTGCAGGTTATTGTCGTCAACGCCACCGACTTCGCGGACCTGGAAATCGTGGTCCTGGGCCTGCAGCAGGTCCAGCGCGAAGGTAAGACGTTCCTGCACCGCACCGGGCCATCCTTCGTCCGCGCGCTGGCCGGGCTGGACCCCAAACCCACCCTGCAGGCTGAGGACATCTGGCCGGCCGGCCGTCCCGCCGGGCACGGCCTCGCCGTCGTCGGCTCCCACGTGGGCCAGACCGCCCGGCAGGTCGCCGTGGCGCAGGCCCGCGGCGGGGTGACCGAGATCGAACTGTCCGTCGCGGACCTCGTCGACCCGGCCGCACGCGCGGACCACATCGCGGCCACCGCCGCCAAGATGGTCAGTGCACTCGCCGACTCCGACGTCCTGCTCTACACCTCGCGTTCGCTGCTGAAGGGCGCGGACGCCGCCGCGAGCCTGGAAATCGCCCGCAGCGTGTCGGCCGCAGTGATTGACGTGGTCCAGGCCGCACTCACCGCACGCCCCGCCTGGGTTATTGCCAAGGGCGGCATCACCTCGCACGACGTGGCTGTCCGCGGCCTCGGCATCCGGCGCGCCACCGTGCTGGGCCAGCTGTTCCCCGGGATGGTCTCCGTCCTCCGGCCCGACGACGCCGCCCCGGGCGTGCAGGGCATGCCGTACGTCGTCTTTGCGGGCAACGTCGGCGACGAAAACGCACTCGCCAACACCATTGAACTCTTCCGCGGCACCCCGTCCGCGGCCCCAGGAAAGGACGTAACCCCATGAGCAAGGTCGGATGGATCGGACTGGGCGCCATGGGCGGCCCGATGGCCGTGGTCCTCGCCAACGCCGGGCACGAAGTCGCGGCCTTCGACGTCGCCGACGGGCGCGCGCAGAGCCTCGCCGTCCCCGGCCTCACCCCGGCCGGGACGGCCGGGGACGCCGTGGCGCAGGCCGACGTCGTCGCCCTGATGGTGGCCACCCCCGCCCAGGCCGACGCCGTGCTGTTCGGCCCCGACCGCCTGGCCGAGGCGCTGCGCCCCGGCACAGTGGTCCTGCTGATGGCCACCRTCGGCCCGGCCGCCGTTGTGTCCCTGGCCGAGCGGCTGGCGCCGTTCGATGTTGACCTGGTTGATGCCCCGGTCTCCGGCGGCACCAAACGCGCCGCCACCGGCGAGCTGCTGATGATGGTCAGCGGATCCGACCGTGCGCTCGCCGCTGTCCGGCCGCTACTGGATGCAATGGCAAGCTCGGCCCCCGTGGTCGGCGCGGCGGTGGGGGACGGGCAGAAGGTCAAGCTCGTCAACCAGCTGCTCTGCGGCGTGCACATCGCTGCCGCGGGGGAGGCCCTGGCCTTCGCCGAAGCCCTCGGCCTGGACCCCAAGCAGACCTGGGAGGTGCTGCGCTCCGGCGCGGCGGCATCCTTTATGTTCGATGACCGCGGCTCCAGGATGGTGGACCCGGACAACACTGAAGTCCGCAGCGCCCTGGACATCTTCGTCAAGGACATGGGGCTGGTGGTCGACGCGGCGCGCGAAAGCACCTACCCGGCGCCCCTGGCCTCTGCCGCCGAGCAGCTGTACCTCAGCGGCCGCCGTGCAGGTCTTGGCCGACGCGACGACTCCACGGTGATCGAGGTCCTGCGGGGCCACTGACGCCCATCCCTCGCCCCGCCCCCGCCCCGCTTCCCCTCCGCCAGCAGCGGCGGGGGAGCGGGGCGCAGTTGTCCCTTACAGAGGCCCAACAAAAAAGATCAACCACCCCTTGCCTTAATCCGTAGATCCTATAGGGTCTACGATTAGTGGTCGCCGCCAACGGAGGCAGCGCGTGTTGAAGACACAAAGGGGTGTGTTGTGGCAACAGAGACAGTACAGACACGGCCGGGCGAATCGGCCGTCCGCAAAACCATCAAGAACCTGCGTTGGTGGATCCTGGGCTGGGCATTGCTGGCCGGGATCGTCAACTACATGGACCGGAGCGCCATTGCCATTGCGGCTCCGGAAATGATCAAGCAGCTCGCCCTGACGAAGACCGACATCGGGTTGCTCGGAACGGTGTTCTCTTGGGTCTATGCCTTCAGCCAGCTGCCCGCCGGCTGGCTCATCGACAAACTCGGTGCCCGCCGCATGTACTTCCTTGCCATAGCGTTGTGGAGCGTCTCGACCGCGCTGATGGCTATCGGCAGCAAGATGTGGCACTTCATCACGTTCCGTGCCCTCCTGGGTATCACCGAGGCGCCTAATAGCCCGGCGTCGGCCAAGGTTACGGCTGAGTGGTTCCCGCGGACCGAGCGGGCGCAGGCAACTGCAGTGTGGGACAGCGGTTCCAAGTGGGGCCCGGCCATTGCGCCGCCCATCCTGACCGCCATTCTCCTCGGCTTTGGTTGGCAGGCCATTTTTGTGTTCCTCGGTGTCATCGGACTGGTGCTGGCAGTGGGCTTCTTCCTCTTCTACCGCTCACCGGAGGAGCACCGCCGGCTCTCGGCGGAAGAATTCGAACTGATTCAGCGCGATCGGCTCGCCCCCGCCGCGCCCTCGGCCCGTGTCTCGTGGTTCGCCCTCTTCAAGCATCGCCAGACCTGGGGCCTGATGGCCGGATTCTTCTGTGTGATCTGGATTTGGAACCTGTTTATCGTCTTCCTGCCGCTGTACCTGCAGCAGGCGCGCGGCGTCAGCATTGCCAACACGGGCTTCCTCGCCGCCGTTCCGTACTTGGTGGCGGCGGTCATGGGCCTGATCGGCGGCTACATCATCACGCGCTACTCCCGCCGCCCGGGAACCAGCCCGTTGGCCGCCAAGCGCCACGTGATGGTGGTAGCTTCCATCGCCTCCGGGGCCCTGGTGTGCCTGGTGCCCTTCATCAGCGACCTCACACTCGCGATGGTGGTTTTGAGCGTGGCCATGGGATGCATTGCCACCATGACGTCGGCGGCATGGGCCATGCCCGGAGACATTGTGGACACCCGGCAGGTGGCATCCCTGGGTGCCATCATGAATTTCGGGGGCTACTTTGGCGGGGCCTTCTCACCGCTGATTGCCGGCATGATCGCCGATGCCACCGGCTCGTACACGCCTTCCTTCGTCCTGGGCGGCGTCATCGCGGCGCTGGCGGCAGTTGCCTATATCGTCCTGGTGAGGAAGCCGATTGAAGTTGGCGGCGCAACCAGCGTGGCAGAGGTATGAGCCGGCTGGCACCGTTCCGGGTCGCCGTCACCGCTGACGCGGTGCGGCCGGACGGCACCTCGATCCATGGCGATCTCGGCCTGCACCGGCTGACCGAGGCCGGTATTCAGTGGCATGTACTCCCCAGCTACGTTGACCCGATTCCTCCCCGGGACCTGGAAGGGGTGGATGCGGTGCTGTCCCTGGGTCACATTCACTTCGGCGAAGAGRCACTGGCCGCAGCCCCGGACCTGAAACTGGTGGCGAGGTTCGGGGCCGGTTACGACACGGTCGATCTTGAGGCGTGCACCCGCGCCGGCGTTATGGTCACGAATACGCCGGAGGCTGTGCGTAGGCCGCTCGCTGCCGCCGGTTTGACCCTGGTCCTCGCCCTGGCGCATCAGTTGCTCGCGAAGGATCGGCTGACCCGAACGTCGCGGTGGCAGGACCGGGAACACCACCGCGGCGCGTCCATCGACGGCGCAACGCTGGGCATCGTCGGTTTCGGAAGTGTCGGGGCCGAGCTGGCCCGGATGGCGGCGCCCCTCGGCTTCAAGCTCTTGGGCAACAATCGAAGTGGCCGCCACCCCGAGGCCGCCGGGCTGGATGTGACCCTCACCAGCCTGGACGAGCTGTTGGCCGCGGCCGACTATGTGGTCCTGTGCGCGGCTCTAACGCCTGAGACCGAGAAACTCATCGGCCGGCGCGAGCTGGACCTCATGAAGCCGGGCGCCTTCCTCATAAACATTGGTCGGGGCCGGTTGGTGGATACGGATGCCCTCCGTGCGTCCCTGCAGGAGAACGGCATAGCCGGCGCGGGCCTGGACGTCTTCGAGCCGGAACCGCTCCTGCCCGATGATGAGCTCCTTCGGATGGATAACGTGGTGCTCTCACCCCATTCGCTGTGCTGGACGGCGGATTTCACCCGCGATGTCTCAGCCAGCTCCATCGAGGCTCTCCTTGACGCCGCGGCGGGCCGCCGGCCCCGCAACCTGCTCAACCCGGAGGTGTTGAGCCTGGCTCCGGCGCAGGGCGGGGCGCGGCGGCTATAGGATTTCACTATGGCACTCAAGGAACCGGCCTCCCGCGGCATCAGCAGGCAGGTCCTCGCCGACCACGTCTACGAGGCGCTTCTTGCCGCGCTGATGGACGGCAGGCTCGAAGCCGGCACTCCGGTCAGCATCGACGGGATGGCACGGGAGCTGGACGTCTCTCCCACCCCCGTCCGGGAAGCCCTCGCCCGGCTCGAATCCACCGGCATGGTGCGCCGGACCGCCCTACGCGGGTACCGGGTGGCGCCGCTGTTCACGGCGGACGAGCTGGCGGACCTCATGGACGCCCGCCTCGTGATCGAACCCGCGAACGCCTTTATGGCCTGTAGCCACGCCGACGCCGGGCTGACCGTGCAACTGGCGCAGGCCATCGAAGACCTCAAAGCCGCGCCGCGGGGACCGTCCTTCTCCGAGTTCCGCTCCTACTGGGAAGCCGACGAGCGCTTCCACCGCCTCATCGCCGAGCACGCCGAGAACCAGTTCCTGCTTTCGGCCTACAATGCCCTGGGCGGGCAGGTCCAGCGGTTCCGCTTCTTCGGCGGCCTCGGTGTCACCGATGCCGACTTCGCGATCGCCGAACACACCGAAGTCCTGCGCGCCTTCGAGGCCGGGGACGCCGAGCTCGCGCGCCTCAAAATGATCGAGCACATCGAGGGCGTCAAGCAGCGCTCACAGCACGACAGCGAAGTCCGCAGCTAGCCGAACGGCGTTCCACCCCACAACTAACCCTTGACAAAGCTTTCCTCGCTGATAAATCCTATAGGAAATGTGATTCAAGAGTTGGAGTGACAATGCCGTACACCGCCGAAAACTGGCCCATCACCGCGGCCCTGCTGCAGTTCCCGGGCATCCGCGCCGACGGGACCCCGGTCCAGGACGCTCCCGCCAGCGACTGGCAGCGCGTCTTCGAAGAGGTGGCCGACGCAGGCTTCGCCAACGCCGACCTCACCGACAGCTGGGTCCGCCCGGGAGACCTCTCGCCGGCCCGCCTCGACGAACTCGCGGCCGCAGCACGGCAAGCCGGAATCGGCCTSCCSGCCATCTCGGCCATCCGCCGCAGCGTCATCGACGAGRCGAACTGGGAAGGCAACCTTGCGTACACCCACCGGACCCTCGAGGCCGCCGCGCAGTTGGGCTGCGAAGTCGTCTCCATCGGCCTGCACCAGGCGCTCACCCCGGCCCAGCGCGAACAGCTCTGGTTCTGGACCGTCGAGGGCCACAAGGATCCGGCGGGGGACAAGGAGACCTGGAACAAGGCTGTCACCCGGATCCGCGACGTCGGACGGCACGCTGCCG
>NZ_JBFTNO010000123.1:0-9423 GCF_056397525.1 Arthrobacter sp. 05L45_2
GCGGTGGTTTCCGGTGCTTCCCCGGTAGCGGCTGCTTCGTTGTTACCGGCTACTAGCTGGTCATTATCCATATGTGGCGACACTCCTGCCCCTGATGTGCCGCCACATCCGGCACCCGCGGGGGCAAATATTTGTCAACACCCGCAGGCATTGACAGAAGTCAATTGGATACCTCCAGGTTCGCACCGGCAGTGGGGTGCGGCAGCCCTGGAAGGCCGGCAAGATTGCCCTGAACCCGTTGATCTGTACATCACAACCAGGTGCCGTCCAATGGCATTGCGGGATAGGCCGGATCGAGGGATCCGAAGTATGCCCTGCTCATCATTGGCGGTCTTGAAAACAATGTCGCCGGACTGAGACCCGAATGTGGATCGCGTCCCAGCCAGGTTCATTGTCTCACAACAGCCGTCAAAGCAGGGGTAAGGAGGCCGGCCGGTCCGCGCCGCCGGCGAATCACGGCTCCGGAACGGGCACTCTCCGCGTATGTTCAGGCTCCGGCGATAGAATCGGCCCAAGAGCTCCCGACGCAAAGGACTGAAATCCCATGCCCAGCATCTCCCACGCCACCGGCGATGTGGCCGCCCCTGAGCGCGCCGCCGGCACGGCCGCAGCGGAGCGTCCGCTTCCGCTGATGACGCGTGACCGACCCTTCGCCTGGCTCCTGCTGATCACCGGTGTTGTGGGCTGGCTGGCTTCGGGGACGCTGGTGCTGGAGAAGCTGGAAGTCCTCAAGGACCCGAATCACGTCACGGTTTGTGACGTCAATCCGTGGATTTCCTGCGGGCAGGTCATGCAGACGTGGCAAAGCTCCGCGTTCGGCTTCCCGAACATGTTCATCGGCATCGTCGCCTTTGCGATCATCATCACCACGGCGATGGGCATCCTGGCTGGCGCCAAATTCGCACGGTGGTACTGGCTTGGCCTGCAGGCCGGCGTCACCCTGGGCTTTGTGTTTGTGGTCTGGCTCTGGTCACAGGCCCTGTACTCGATCCATATCCTGTGCCCCTTCTGCATGATCGTCTGGGCGGCCATGATCCCGCTGTTCGTCTGGGTCACGGTCCGCAATATCAGCCACGGGGTCATCCCGCTGCCGGCCGGCGCGGCCCGCATCGTCGGAGACTCCGGTTGGATCCTCACGGCGCTTCTTTACGTAGCAGTTATCGCCACGATCTTCTTCGCATTCATCCAGGTGTTTGTCGGGACCTCGGGCTACTGAGGCTTTAACCGCCACCGGGGCAACAGTAAAGGCCAATGTTCACATAGGAACATTGGCCTTTACTGTTGCTACTGTTGCCCGGCGGCGGGGCGGGAAATCCTAGAACCAGATCTTGATCTCGCGTTCGGCGGACTCCGCCGAGTCGGAGCCGTGGACCAGGTTCTGCTGGACCTTAACGCCCCAGTCGCGGCCGAAGTCGCCGCGGATGGTGCCGGGCGCCGCCGTCGTCGGGTCCGTGGTACCGGCGAGGGAGCGGAAGCCTTCAATAACACGGTGGCCTTCGAAGATGGCTGCCACCACGGGACCGCTGAGCATGAACTCGACCAGCGGCTCGTAGAACGGCTTGCCGACGTGCTCTTCGTAGTGCTGTTCGAGGAGTTCGCGGCTCGCGTTGACCTTCTTCAGTTCCGCCAGGGTGTATCCCTTGGCTTCGATCCGGGCGATGATGCTGCCGGTCAGGTTACGGGCGACGCCGTCGGGCTTAATCAGGACGAGGGTGCGCTCAGTGCTCACAGCTGCTCCAATATGTTGGGGTGGGGTTTGGGAACAAGTCTAGTTGGTCTGGCCTTCAGGATTGGCGGCCTCCCAGGCCGCCTGCTCACGCTCGCGCTGGGCCGCTTCCCGGTCGATCCGGATGCCGGTCCTGATTCCGTACCACCAGGAGATCGCAAACAGGCCGCCCACGATGAACATGGTGGGCTCCACGAAGCCGGTGAGGATCAGGATCACCTGCAGGATCCAGCCCAAGGCCACACCCCACGGCTTCGAGAGCACCGCGCAGGCCAGGACGAGGACCACGCTCAGGCCGAGGCCTACCCCGAAAATCAGCCCCGGCGCGAGTTCGCCGCGCCGAAGGCCGAAGACCGCCAAGGTGCCGAAGACGGCCACGAACGCCTCCAGGAGCAGCACGGTGGAGGCAAACATCACCTTGGTGGAGCGGCGCTTCTTGGGCATGCCGGGACGCCATTCGCGCTGTGCTTTTGTCAGTCGCGCCATGGTTACACGCCGTCCTTGCCGAGCAGGATCCGGGCTTCGGCCACGAGTGTGATGGATCCCGTGACCAGGATGCCGCCGGCGAGGTCATCGTTGGATTCGGCCCGTTCGACGGCCCATTCGAGGGCATCGTCCAGCTTCTCGGCGATGTGAATGTTCTCCTCGCCAAAGCCCAGGTCCACGGCAAGCTCCGCGAGGTCCTCGGCGGGGACGGCGCGGGGTGAGTTGGACTGGGTGAGGCAGTACTCGGCGGAGAGGTCGCCCAGTGAATCTTTGAGTTGGCGGAGGATTTCCTCGGCGTCCTTTTCCTTGAGGACACCAACCACCACCACCAGCTTGCTGAAGCTGAACGCCTCGTGGATGGCCTCGGCGGAGACCCGGATCCCTTCCGGGTTGTGTGCGGCGTCCACAATGATGGTCGGCGCGGTACGGAGCACCTCCAGGCGGCCCGGCGAGGTGACGGAGGCGAACGCTTCCTGGATCACCTCGGCGTCCAGCGGCTTGTCGGCGCCGAAGAAAGCCTCCAGCGCGGCCACGGCGACGGCAGCGTTTTCTGCCTGGTGCGCCCCGTGCAGCGGGACCAGCAGGTCCTCGTAGCGCCCGGCCAGGCCCTGAATGGTGACCATCTGGCCGCCGACAGCAACCGTGCGGGACTCGACGCCGAACTCCACTCCTTCGAAGCGGAACGGCACATCCACTTCGCGGGCCTTCTCCAGCAGCACCTGCGCCGCGTCGACGGGCTGGGCGGCGCTGACGAGGAAGCCTCCCGGTTTGATGATGCCGGCCTTTTCGTAGGCGATTTCCTCGGTGGTCTCCCCCAGCAGCTCCGTGTGGTCCAGCGAAATCGGGGTCACCACGGCAACCTGGCCGTCACCGACGTTGGTCGCATCGGTGATGCCGCCCAGGCCGACCTCGATCACGGCCACGTTGACCGGCTGGTCCGCGAAGACGGCGAATCCGAGGATGGTCAGGCACTCGAAGTACGTCAGCCGGGGCTGGCCTTCGGCGAGGAGTTCGTTGTCCACGATTTCCAGGTACGGGCGGATCTCGTCCCAGATCCGCACGAACGTCTCGTCCGGGACCGGTTCGCCGTCGATGCTGATCCGTTCGGTGACCTTGGACAGGTGCGGGCTCGTGTACCGGCCGGTGCTCAGCCCGTGGGCGCGCAGCCCGGCCTCGATCATCCGGGCCGTTGAGGTCTTGCCGTTGGTACCGGTCACGTGGATGATCGGGAACGCCTTGTTCGGCTCCCCCAGGATGTCCATGGCCCGGTACAGCGGGGCGAGCCGCGGCTCCATTTTGTTTTCCGGCGCCCGGCCCAGCAGCTCGGCGTAGACGCTCTCTACGGAAAATTCGTCGGTCATGGACTAGGCCCCAATCTTCTCGACGGTGATCTGCAACTCCGTGGTGTCAGCGTTGGAGGACAAGCCGAGTTCCATCGTGAGGGTCTCGGTGACCACGAGGTTTTCGTGGGCCTTCACCGCGTCCACAACGTCCATCGGGGCGCTGACGTTGGTCCGGATCCGGTCGCTGACGTTCAGCCCGGCGTCCTTGCGGGCCTGCTGGATGGCCCGGACCATGTCACGGGCAATGCCCTCGGCCTCGAGTTCGGGGGTGACCTCGGTGTTGAGCACCACGAACCCGCCGCCGGGCAGTACCGCCGCAGCGCGCGAACCCTCCCCTTCGGCTGCCTCGGCCACCACTGTCTCCAGGGTGTACTCCTGCGGTTCGAGCTGCAGCCCGCCCGCGGTGACCACCCCGGCGTCGTCAACGAACCAGTCGCCGGACTTGGAGCCCTTGATGGCCTGCTGCACGCTCTTGCCGAGCCGCGGGCCGGCGGCCCGGGCGTTCACCACCAGTTTCTGCTCAATACCGAACTCCTCCGGGGAGGCGCTTCCGGCGTCCAGCAGCCGCACGGAACGCAGGTTCAGTTCATCGGCGACGACGGCGGCGAAGCCGTCCAGCGCGTCCGCGCCGGGTGYCACTACGGTGAGTTCCTGCAGCGGCAGGCGGACACGGAGGTTGGCGGCCTTGCGGAGTGAGGACCCGGTGGAGCAGATCTGCTGCACGCGGTCCATGGCCTCAACGAGGCCCGGGTTGGCGGCGAACAGCCCGGCGTCCGGCCAGTCGGCCAGGTGCACGGAGCGCCCGCCGGTCAGTCCGCGCCAGATCTCCTCGGTAACCAGCGGGAGCAGGGACGCAGCAGCCCGGCAGACCGTCTCCAGCGCCGTATAGAGGGCGTCGAAGGCGTCCACGTTCTCGTCGAAGAAGCGCTGGCGGCTGCGGCGCACGTACCAGTTGGTGAGCATGTCCAGGTAACTGCGGAGTTCGTCGCAGGCCCCGGAGATGTCGTAGCTGTCCAGCTTTTCGGTCATGTTCCGGACCAGGTCGCCGGTGTTCGCCATCAGGTACGTGTCGAGGGTGTCGGCGTAGCCGTCGTAGCGCAGCTTGGCGTCGTAGCCCGCGCCGCCATCGGCGGCGTTGGTGTACAGGGTGAAGAAGCTGTACACGTTCCACAGCGGCAGGATGACCTGGCGGACGCCGTCGCGGATGCCCTGTTCGGTGACCACCAAGTTGCCGCCGCGCAGGATCGGGCTGGACATGAGGAACCAGCGCATCGCGTCGGAACCGTCGCGGTCCAGGACCTCGGAGACATYCGGGTAGTTGCGCAGGCTCTTGGACATCTTCTGCCCGTCCGAGCCCAGGACGATGCCGTGGCTGATGACGTTGCGGAAGGCCGGCCGGTCGAACAGCGCGGTGGAGAGGATGTGCAGCATGTAGAACCAGCCGCGCGTCTGTCCGATGTATTCGACGATGAAGTCGGCCGGGTTGTGCGTGTCGAACCATTCCCCGTTTTCGAACGGGTAGTGCACCTGGCCGTAGGGCATGGAGCCGGAGTCGAACCAGACGTCCAGGACGTCCTCGACGCGGCGCATGACGGACTGTCCCTCTTCCGGGGTGCGGGGGTCGTCCGGGTTCGGGCGGGTGAGTTCGTCGATGAACGGCCGGTGCAGGTCAACCTGGCCGGCCTTATTCAGCGGCAGGCGGCCGAAGTCCGCCTCGATCTCAGCCAGCGAACCGTAGACGTCCGTCCGGGGGTAGTCCGGGTCGCTGGACTGCCAGACCGGAATGGGGCTGCCCCAGTAGCGGTTGCGGCTGATGGACCAGTCGCGGGCGTTGGCGAGCCATTTGCCGAACTGGCCGTCCTTGACGTTGCCCGGGATCCAGTTGATCTCCTGGTTCAGTTCGGACATCCGGTCTTTGAACTTGGTGACCTCGACGTACCAGGAGGACACCGCGCGGTAGATCAGCGGGTTGCGGCAGCGCCAGCAGTGCGGGTAGGAGTGCTCGTAGCTGGCCTGGCGGACCAGGCGGCCCTGGGCACGGAGAGCCTGTGTGATGGGCTTGTTGGCCTCGAAGACCTGGAGTCCGGCGATCCCCGCGAGGGGGCCATGGCCGAACAGCGGCAGGAACTTCGCGCCCTCATCCACGGAGAGGACAACCGGGATGCCGGCCTCCTCGCAGACCTTCTGGTCGTCTTCACCATACGCGGGCGCCTGGTGGACAATGCCGGTGCCGTCGGTGGTAGTGACGTAGTCCGCCACCAGGAAGCGCCAGGCGTTCTCGGTACCGTACTTCTCGGCGTCGTGGAAGTAATCCCACAGCGGCTCGTACGTCAGCCCCTCCAGTTCGGCGCCGGTGTGGCGTGAGGTGACGGCGGCGTCGGCCGCGGCAGCACCCTCGGCGCCGTCGCCGTAGCCAAGGTCCTTGGCGTAGGCGCCCAGCAAGTCAGCGGCGAGCAGGAAGCTGCCCGTGACGGGGGCCTCCGCTGCGGCGGCCTTGATTCCGTGCGGGCCGGCGGGCAGCACAACGTAGTTGATGGCGGGCCCGACGGCGAGCGCTGCGTTGGTGGGCAGCGTCCACGGCGTCGTGGTCCAGGCCATTGCCTGCACCCCGGCGAGCTGCTTCGAAAGCTCCGACTCCCCTGCCGTGATCGGGAACGTGACCGTGACCGTCTGGTCCTGCCGGTTCTTGTAAACGTCGTCGTCCATGCGCAGCTCATGGTTGGACAGCGGCGTCTCGTCCTTCCAGCAGTACGGCAGGACCCGGTAGCCGTTGTAGGTCAGGCCCTTTTCGTGCAGCTGCTTGAACGCCCACAGCACTGACTCCATGTACTCGACGTTGAGTGTCTTGTAGTCGTTCTCGAAGTCCACCCAGCGGGCCTGGCGGGTGACGTAGCTCTTCCATTCGTCGGCGTACTTCATGACGGACGCGCGGCAGGCGTCGTTGAACTTGTCGATGCCCATGGCTTCGATCTGGGTCTTGTCCGTCATGCCGAGCTGCTTCATGGCCTCCAGCTCGGCGGGCAGGCCGTGGGTGTCCCAGCCGAAGCGGCGCTCGACGCGGCGTCCGCGCTGGGTCTGGTAGCGGCCCACCAGGTCCTTGGCGTAGCCGGTGAGCAGGTGGCCGTAGTGCGGCAGCCCGTTGGCGAAGGGAGGGCCGTCGTAGAAGACGAACTCGTTGGATCCGTCAACGCCGGAGTCCCGCTGGTCGATGCTCGCCTGGAAGGTCCCGTCCTGGTCCCAGTACTTGAGGATGCGCTCTTCGATCTCCGGGAACTTCACGGAGGCGGACACGCCGGAGGTGGCGGAAGCGGTGGCGCTGGGATCCGACGGTGCTGCTGAGGCCTTGGGGTATTGGGTCATCTCGACATCCTGGGTTGAGCTTGAACAACGGGATTCATTCAGGATGCGAGGACGGCTCCTGTGCTGTCGGAACAACACCGGCACCGCGGTACCACCTCACTTACCGGCACCGGTCCGCCCGCCCCCCCGGGAATCCGGGAAAGAGGCTGCACCGGCATCGGCCGCTCGTTGACTGCTGTGACGGGCTTACCCGTCCGGGTCTACCAGCCCTGCCGCGTCGTCTCCGCGCGCCGGGGCGTTCTTCCGGAAGCTCACCGGTGATAGCCGGGTCAAAGCTGATACCTCGATCGTACCGGAAACTGCCCCCGGCTTTCACCGCCCGTCAGCGCGGACGCCTACGGTTCAACCCGTTTGGAAGGCTCGCGTTTGAGGAGCGGGATGAAAACGAGCAGCGCCGCAAGCTGGGTGGCCACAGTGAAGATAATAAGGCCGGCGACGGAGGCCGAATATAGCGCCCCGATGATGGTTGACCCGGCAAGCCAGGCAACCCCGTAGATGGCCGTGAAGATCCCGTATCCGGTCCCGCGGCGGGCCGCGGGAACCAGGTCCGCGACCGCCGCACGGAGGGTGGATTCATGGATTCCCAATGCTGCTCCCCAAACGACGGCGCCTGCCCAGACCAGCCCCGGAGCTGCGGTGAAGGACAGGAACGGGACGGCGGCAGTCAGTGGCAGGGCGATGAGTAGCCCGCGCAGACCGATTCGGTCATAGAGCGCCCCGGAGGCCAGCGCAGCGAGGGCGGCAGCTCCCATGGAAACGGCATAGGTGACCGGAATCAGTGCAGACGGCAGCACTTTTTGGACTTCGAGATGGTAGGAAATCACGCCGAAGGTGGAAAAGCCGAACATTGAGACTGCGGTGAACGCGCTGTACCACCAGAACTTGGCCGGGAGCGGGCGGCGCCCGGCCGGGGTGCCGCCGTCGACGTGCGGTGTGCCGCCGCCACCGTCCACGGCCTGCGAGTCGAATCTTCCGGGATCCGGGACAGCGCGCCGGAGCAGCAACACGGCCACGAGGGCGGCCGCGCCGGGCACGGCGAGCACGCCGAATCCAAGCTGGTAGCCGGAGATTGCGACCATAAGGCCGACGAGCAGCGGACCGATCAGAGCCCCAGACTGGTCCAGGGCTTCGTGGACGGCGAAGGCCCGGCCGTGCCCCAGAACCGACCCCGCGTGGGAAAGCATAGTGTCACGCGCGGGGGTCCGGACAGCTTTACCGAACCGTTCCGTGACCACCAGCGCCGAGGCCTGCCATAGCGACCCCGCCAAGGACAGCACGGGCACAGCGATGACAGTCAGGGCGTAACCGGCGATGGTCAGGGGCCAGTACTTGCGGGTGCGGTCCGCCAGGGGGCCGGTGCCGAGCCGCAGGACCAGGGCGACGGCCTCCCCCACCCCGGTGATGAACCCGACCATAACGGCGGAGGCGCCGAGGGTGGCCAGGAATGGTCCGGTAATGGAGCGGGCGCCTTCGTAGACGACGTCGGCCAGCATGCTCACGACGCCGAAGCCCAGCACGAACCCCATCGGCCCGAGCCTGTTCTCCCCGGTGGGCGCCGGCGTCACAGCAGGCTGTTCRGGGCCAGGCATAGCTCACCTACCTTCGAAGTAGCAAAGGTAGGAACCATCAGCCAAGTGGCGGTTCGAACACCCCGCACCATGAGTGCGGTGTTCCGGCGGGATCCATCGCCGTGAACAGAGACTACAGGCCTAGTCCGCGGCCGCACCATCCTCGGCCAGATTCCCGTGCACGACGTTGCCCGTGAGCCAGGCCGTTTGGGCCGGCTTCGCCCCCAGCCCAAACGGCCCCCGGCTACTTGACGGCGGGCGCCGGCTTGGGGAGTTTCATGCCCGATTCGGCCATGACCTCGCGGAGCCGGTCCGGGTAGTCGGTGATGAGTCCGTCGACGCCGGCCTTGATCTGCGCCCGCATGGTGGGCTTGTCGTCGACCGTCCACGGGATGACCTTCATGCCCGCGGCGTGGGCCCGGCGGACCATGTCGGCGGTGACGTA
This sequence comes from Arthrobacter sp. 05L45_2, assembly GCF_056397525.1. NCBI lineage: Bacteria > Bacillati > Actinomycetota > Actinomycetes > Micrococcales > Micrococcaceae > Arthrobacter > Arthrobacter sp. 05L45_2. Next base: position 8,929 of record NZ_JBFTNO010000123.1, read on the forward strand.
CGGGACGTAGTCCGGGTCCGTGACTTTGCCGTTCTGCGGGGTCCCATGGACCGGGGAGATGGCGTCGAAGCCGAGCGACGCGGCCGCCGCGACCAGGTCCCCGCCGAAGTCGTCGGCGTCGATGCCGCCGAGCCACGGCGACTTCCCGGGCTGGCCGGCCTGCAGGAAGTCCTTGTTGGTCAGGGCCACCGTGGGGATTTGCGGCTGGCGCTGCTGCACCAGGCGCAGGGAGCCCCAGTCGAAGCTCTCGATCGAGACGCGGTGCTGCATGTGCGCCTTGTTGATTTCACGGAGGGCGACGTCGACGAACTGTTCCCGCGGCGCTGTCTCCTGCGGGGCGCCGGCCTCTACCTTGGTTTCGATGTTGAACTTCACCTGGCTGGCACGGTGCGCGTCGGCCAGGGCGAAGACCTCGGCGAGGGTGGGCATCTTGGCACCCGGGGATGCCTGCTGGCCGGGGAACTCCGGCTGGGTCAGCGAGCCGCAGTCCAGGCT
>NZ_JBFTNO010000124.1:0-9405 GCF_056397525.1 Arthrobacter sp. 05L45_2
TCCAGGAACTGGGGGCGGAGACCACGGTGGTCCGCAACGACGACGTCACGCTGGCCGAGGCCGTTGAGATGGCCGAGGCCCGCGACGGTGTGCTGATTTCTCCCGGCCCCGGGGCACCGGCCGAGGCGGGGGTCTGCATCGAACTCATCAAATGGTGCGGCAGCCACAACAAGCCGATGCTGGGCGTCTGCCTTGGACACCAGGCCCTGGCTGAGGCGTACGGCGGGCGCGTCACGCACGCGCCGGAACTGATGCACGGCAAGACCTCACTGGTCCAGCATCACGGCACCAGCGTCTTCAAGGGACTTCCTTCCCCGTTCACCGCAACGCGCTACCACTCGCTCGCCGCCGTCCGTGAGAGTATCCCCGAGATCCTCGAGATCACCGCGGAGACTGGAAACGGCGTGGTGATGGGGCTGGAACACCGAACGGCGYCGCTCTGCGGAGTCCAGTTCCACCCCGAGTCGGTCCTGACCGAGGGCGGCTACCAAATGCTGGGCAACTGGCTGGAATCGCTTGGCATGGACGGTGCGGCCGCGCGGGCGGCGGCCTTGAGCCCGCTCATCCAGCACTGACGTCCCTGCGCTGCTAGGAGGAAGGTCCCAGCAGCTTACCTACGCCCTCCGTGACATCCGTGGGGGTGTCCGTGGGCGTGGGGGTCGGCGTCGGGGTGGGTGTGGGCGTTGGTGCCTTGGCCACCGTGACGGTGACGGCTTTACCCTGCTCGACGGCGGTATTGGCGGCATCGCTTTGGGCGGTCACCTTGCCCGGCTGGACCTGTGAGTTCTCGGTCTCCTTGAAGATCGGAATCAGGCCGAGCTTCTTCAGCGCCGCCTGCGCCTCGGCGCGCGGCAGGCCGACGAGCTGCGGCACCGCGACCTTGCCGGTGGACACAATGATCTCCACCGTGCTGTCCACGGCCACCGTCTGGGACGGCGCAGGATTCGTGGTGATGACGATGCCCGCCGGGACGCTCGGGCTGTTGTTGAGGGTGGTCTTCGGGGCGCCGGTCAGGCCGGTTCGGCGCAGTTCGTCCCGGGCGTCAGCCTCCGTCCGGCCCGGCAGATCCGCGGGGATGGTGATTACGCTGGGACCCTCGGAAATGTCGAGCGTGATCTCCGAGTTAGTTTCCAGGGAACTGCCGGCGGACGGCACGGTGCCTACGGCGAAGCCCTTCGGGATCTTCTCGTGCTGGATGCGTTCCAGCTGCGGTTTCAACCCGGCGTTGTAAAGCTTTTGCAGCGCCTCGGACTCGGTCAGCGAGGCCACCGCTGGCACGGCCACCTTGGCAACGGGTGGCGGCTGCTGGTTGACCATGTTGTACAGCCACAGCCCGCCGCCGGCCAGCACCAGCAACGTAAAGATCACCAGCGTTGCCGTCCACATCCGCCGCGTGGTCTTTTGCCGGCGGGTGGGTTCACGTTCCGCGGGGAAGCTCAGCTCCAAGCTGTCCGTTTCCGGCTGCAGGTGAACGTCGGACGCGGACTCGACGGCCGGTGCATCCTCGGCCGCCGCGGCGTGCTGGGTCGGGATGCGACCGGACGGGGCATCGTCGAGGAACCTCGCACCGGTCAGCGCGAAGGCAGCGGTGGGGGGCCCCGGCTCGGGGGCCACTGTGTTGTTGGGATCGGTGGGTGCCTCACTGGCGGGAACCAGGGCGACGGCGACGCCGCTGCGGGCTGCCCGGAGCGCGCGCCGGAACGCGCCGGCGTCCTGGAACCGGTCTGCCCGGTTCTTTTGCAGGGCCTTGGCCAGCACGCTGTCCAGGGCCTCGGACACGTCCGGGTTAAGGCTGCTCGCGGGCTCCGGGATCTCCCGCACGTGCTGGTACGCGACGGAGACCGGGCTGTCGCCGACGAACGGCGGCCGGCCCGTGAGCATCTCGTACAGCAGGCAGCCGGCCGAATAGAGGTCGCTGCGTGCGTCGACCGTTTCGCCGCGGGCCTGTTCCGGTGAGAGGTACTGGGCCGTGCCCACCACGGCCTGCGTCTGGGTCATCGTGGCAGAGGAATCAGCCATGGCCCGGGCAATCCCGAAGTCCATCACCTTCACGCTGTTCGAACCAGGGCAGAACATCACGTTGGCCGGCTTGATGTCGCGGTGCACAATTCCGGCCTTGTGGCTGTAATCGAGGGCGGCCAGCACACCGAGGGAGAAGTCGATGGCCTGGTCGATCGTGACATCCTTCGAGCGGATCAGCTCCCGGATGGTCTTCCCGGAGACGTACTCCATCACGATGTACGGCACCCGCACACTGTCGTCGTGGCCGCCGGGCACCGCATGGTCCCCAGTGTCGAAGACGGCGACGATCGAGGAATGGTTCAGCGCGGCGACGGCCTGGGCTTCACGCTTGAACCTGGCCTGGAACTGGGGGTCACGGGCCAAGTCGGGGCGCAGGAGCTTGATCGCCACCGTCCGGCCCAGCCGGGTGTCGACCCCGCGGAAGACGTCGGCCATCCCGCCGCGGCCAATCAGCTCACCCAGCTCATAGCGCCCGCTGAGGACACGCCGGGATGACACCGGGCTGCTGTCCTCACGGTGCGATGGAGTGCGGGGCGACGTGGACACAGGTGCCTACTTGCTGGGGCTGACGCTCGGGGTGGGGGAAGAGTCGGCCGGAGCCGGAGCCTTGGCCAAGTGGTAGGTCACCACGGAGCCTGCAGGGACTTCCTTGCCCGATGCGGGTTCGGAGCTCACAAAAGTACCTTCCTGCTGGGTTCCGTCGCCCTCAACCGGATCACCCTTTTGCCAGCGCAGCCCTGCACCCTCGATAGCCCGCTGGACGGAGGCCTCGCTGGCGCCCTGCTGAAGCGTGGGAACGGTGGCCTTCTCCGGGCCCTTGGAGTAGCTCACGGTGATGAGGCTTCCCGGCTCGACCGGGCCCGAGGGGTTGATGTCCAGGACGGTGCCTGGAGCGGACGGATCCGCGACCGGCTCGCCCTTGACCTGCAGACCCAAGCCGTTGAGTTCAGCGCGGACGTCGTTGTAGGGGCGGCCCTTGTACGCGTCCGGCAGGAGGTTGATGGYCGCCGGGGTCGACACGGTGGGTGTGGCAGAGCTGCTGGTGGGGCTGGGACTCTGGGACGTGGGCGGGGCGCTGGTAACGCTGGCCTTGGTGGTTGAGCTGGTGGCGGCCGGGGTTGAGGGGAACAGGATCCCGGCCTGCGTGAGCACCACGCCCACCAGGGCAAAGAGCACCAGCAGGATCAGGGCGATCAGCGGCCACGTCCAGGGGCTGCGGCCCTTGCGCCGCAGCTCTTCGTCTTGCTCGTAGTCGTCGTAGTCCTCTTCCTCCGGGGTCCAGGTCCGTTCGGCGGCCAGGGCATCGGCGCGGGACAGGGCGCTGCGCGCTCCGTGGCCGCTGGCCGCCGCGGCTCCCGCTGCGAGTCCTGCAGCGGCGCCGGCGCCGGCTGCCCCGAGCACGGGCAGTGCCGACGTCGACCTGTCCTCGGTGCCGATGACACCGGTTGCCGCGGTGCGGACATCCACCGGGGCGGTGATGGGGCCGGTGGGCGCCTCGTAGAGGAGCATGCCGGGGACGGCGGCGTGTGCAGCCGCGATGTCACCGTTGCGGATGGCGTCCGAGGCTTCGGCCAGTTTGATGGCGTCCGCCGGACGGTTCTTCGGGTCCTTGGCCAGCATCGACATCAGGAGCGCGCGGACCGGCCTGGGCAGGGTTTCCGGCAGCGGCGGCGGCGCGTCGTTGACCTGGGCCAGCGCGATGGCGATCTGGGACTCGCCGGAGAACGGCCGGTGCCCCGTTAGGCACTCGTAACCGATCACGCCGAGCGAGTAGATATCTGAGGCACCGGTCGCGGTCTGGCCGGTGGCCTGCTCCGGGGCGAGGTACTGGGCCGTGCCCATGACCTGCCCGGTCTGCGTCAGCGGAACCTGGTCGGCCAGCCGGGCGATGCCGAAGTCGGTGACCTTGACCCGGCCGTCCGGGGTGATGAGCAGGTTGCCCGGCTTGATGTCCCGGTGCACCAGGCCCTGGGCGTGGGCTACCGAGAGCGCCCGTGCCGTCTGGGAGATCATCGACAGGGTGCGGTCCGGTGAGAGGACCTGCTCGTGCTCGATGATGCTGCTCAGCGGCTGGCCGGGAACGAGTTCCATAACCAGGTAGGCCGAGCCTTCCTCCTCGCCGTAGTCAAAGACGTTGGCGATGCCTACATGGTTGAGCAGGGCGGTGTGGCGTGCCTCGGCCCGGAAGCGCTGCAGGAACCCCGGGTCACCGGTGTATTCCTCCTTGAGGACCTTGATGGCGACGATGCGGCCAAGAATGAGGTCCTTGGCCTTCCAGACCTCGCCCATACCGCCGATCGCAATGCGTGTGGTCAGCTGGAACCTGCCGCCGAGTGTGATTCCCGATGTAGGCCTCACTTATTCAACACCGCCTCAAAAATCTTCTTCGCGTTCGGACTGGTTAGATTTGCGCCGGTGGTGATGTCCACGCCTTGCATGACGATCGTGACGGCCACTTGCGGGTCATTCGCCGGGGCAAACCCGGTAAACCATGAGTTGTTCAAGCCGTTGCCGAGCTCGGCGGTACCGGTCTTGCCGGCCACCTCCACGTTGGGCACGGCAGCTCCGCCGGCGATCCCCTCGCTGACGACGCTGGTCATCCATTCGGTGATCTGGCGGGCGATTTCCGGGCTGGTGGATGTCCGGAGCGGCTCGGGCTTGGGCTCGTTGAGGATCCGCAGGTCCGGGGACCGCAGGGCCTTGATCAGGTTGGGCTTCATCTGGACGCCGCCGTTGGCGATGGCGGCCGTCATCATGTTGATTTGCAGCGGCGTGGCGCGGACATCCCGCTGACCGATGGCGGACTGCGCCAGCCCGGCCTCGTCCAGTGGCTCGCTGGGGAACGTGCTCTTGGCGGTCTCCAGCTTCAGCTGGTCGCCAAAGTCCTGCCCGAAACCGAACTTGGTGGCCTGCTCTTCGATGGCCTTTTGCCCGAGGTCGACGGCGATGCTGGCGAAGGGGGTGTTGCAGGACTGCTGCAGGGCGAACGCGAACGAGGCCGTGTTCCGGGTGTAGCAGTTGCCACCGGCGTAGTTCGGCAGTTTGTACTGGATGCCGGGGAACGGCATCTCGGCCGGGTTGGGCAGCACGCTGTCCTTGTTGTACTTTCCGGAGTTCAGCGCCGCGGCCGTGTCAACGAGCTTGAAGACCGATCCGGGGGCCAGCAGGGCACCGGTAGGTCCGCTCACTGACTGGTTCAGGTTGATCCCGGGGATCTTGTTCAGCGCCGTGATGTTGGCTGCCTCGGCGTCGGCGTCCTGGGTAGCGACCAGGTTGGGATCGTACGACGGCTTGGACACCATGGCCAGGACCGCGCCGGTCTTGGGGTTCGTCACCACGATCGACCCGCGCTGGCCGTCCGGAATCAGGTCATAGGCCAGTTTCTGCAGCTTCGGATCCAGCGTCAGCTCAACTGAGGCGCCCTTGGGCTGGTTTCCCAGGAACAGCTGTCCCACGCGGTCCAAAAACAGCTGGTCGGAGCTGCCGGCGAGCTGCTCGTTCATGGCCAGCTCCATCCCGGTCAGGCCGTAGTTCTTCGAGAAATAGCCGGTGATGCCCGCGTAAAGCTGCGGCTGCGTGTAGGTGCGCTGGAACTGGCAGGCCTCATTGCCGGGCACGGACTGTGCAACCGGCTTGCCCCCGACGATGATGGCGCCGCGGTCGTTGCAGTAGTTCTGGATCAGCGTGCGCTTGTTCCAGGCATTGGCCTTGAGCTCGTCGGCACCGACCACCTGGACGTAGCTCAGTGCGCCGAAGATCAGCGCGAACATCGCGATCGCGGCGATCCAGGAATTACGAATTGCCTGGTTCACAGGTGTTTCACCGCCTCGGTGGGAGCGTCTTGACTGGAGCTGGTGGCCGGGGCCGTGGCGGGCCTGGGCGGCAGGGACGGTGCGTCCTTTGTCGCCCCGGGATCCTGCCCGGGCGGCAGCGGGGTGGTGTCCACCGGCCCGCGTGCCGCGTGCGAGATCATCAGGAGCAGCCCGACGATGATCCAGTTCGCCAGCAGCGAGGAACCGCCGGCGGCGAGGAACGGCGTCGTGAGTCCGGTGAGCGGGATCAGGCGCGTGACGCCGCCGATCACCACGAAGCACTGCAGCGCGATCGCGAACGAGAGCCCGGTGGCGAGCAGCTTGCCGAACGCGTCCCTGGTGCCCAGCGCCGCACGGAATCCGCGGGTGAACAGCAGCAGGTACATGAGGACGATCGCGAAGATGCCGATCAGCCCCAGTTCCTCGCCGAAGGACGCGACGATCATGTCGCTGTTGGCGAAGGGCACGAGGTTGGGGCGGCCCTGGCCGAGGCCGGTGCCGACCAGGCCGCCGTTGGCCATCCCGAAGAGCCCTTCGACGATCTGCCGGCTGCCGCCGAACTCGCGGTCGTAGACCTCCGGGGTGAAGGCGTTGACCCAGCCGTCGATCCGGAGCGCCACGTGCGAGAAGACCTTGGCGGCCACGAAGCCGCCGGCCGCCATCAGGATCACACCAATGATCACCCAGCTGATCCTGCTGGTGGCGACATAGATCATCACCAGGAAGAGGCCGAAGAAGAGGATTGAGGTGCCGAGGTCGCGCTGGAAGATCAGCACGCCGATGCTGACAAGCCAGGCCGCAATCATCGGACCCATGTCCTTGAACCGGGGGAACTGCACCGGGCCGATCTTGCGGCCGGCCAGCAGGATCAGGTCCCGGTTGGAGGAGAGGTAGCCGGCAAAGAAAATCGCGAGGGTGATCTTGGCGATTTCACCTGGTTGGAACGTCATGGACCCGAGCTTGATCCAGACGCTGGCGCCCAGGACTTCGCCGGCGGAGATTCCGGGAACCAGGGGCAGGATCAGCAGTACGGCGCTGGCAGCCAGGGAAATGTAGGTGAACCGGCGCAGGATCCTGTGGTCCTTGAGGAACCAGATCACGGCAATCGCCACGGCCATCGCCACGAGGGTCCACCGGAGCTGGTTGTTGCCGGTGTCTTCCCCAACCCGGTCCAGCCTGTGGATCATGGCCAGCCCGAGGCCGTTCAGAGCGACCACCAAAGGAAGTATTACCGGATCGGCATATTTAGCGCGGACGCGGAGAACCAGGTGGAATGCCAGCGCAGCGGCGGTCAGCAGCCCGGATTGGAACCAGAAGTCGGTGTCGAAGGCCTTCTGCCGGTCGACGCCGACGAGGGCGTTGGCGCCGATGCCGACTGCCAGGGCGAGGATCAGCAGGACGAGTTCAACGTTGCGGCGCGGTTTAGGCGTGGCGTCGATGGCGGTCATTTGCCCCCCTCACAGTTGGTCGGGACCGGAGTCGGCGTCGGGGTGGGGGTGGCCGATTTCGGCCGGGCCGTCCCCGACGGCGACGCGGTGGCCCGCGGGGTCGCCGAGGCGCTGGCGCTTGGCGACGGGGAGGGCGTCAGGCACTCATCGGCCGGCGCCGTGGTGCCGGTCCGCTGCAGATTTTTGACGATTCGCTGGGCGTCGTACAGGTCCCGTGCGGGGACGGTCTGGCGCACGCGCTGCTGCGAAAACTCTGGCAGGTCAGACATCCGGATATCGGTCACCGTCTCGAGGGTGGAAAGCGGAATGGGGCCCAGACGCTGGGACACCCCGTTGAAAATGGCGACCCGCTGGTCCTGCTCGCCGATGTAGTACCGGGTTTGCGTCCATGCGTAGCCGAGCCAGAGTCCGATGCCCAGCACTGCGATGATCGCGGCCGCAATGGACATGGTCAGCCAGCGCCGGCGCTTGACCGGCGGCTTGAACTCGTCGGGCTCTTCCTTGTCCTGCTCGGCCTTGTGCGTGAGGACCGTGGCGGCCCGGCGGGCGACGGTGCGCCCCGCAATGGACGGGATGGAGCCGGAGGCGGCGGCCGCGGCTGCGGCGCCCRCAAGTTCGTGCGGGCGGGTGGAAAGTTCCTCGCGCAGGACCTCGGCGGAGAGGTGCTCCCCGAGGTGCGGATCGGTGGAGGGCTGCGGTTCCTTGGCATCGTCCGCGGATTCGCCCTGGGCCTTGCCGGACGCGTCGTCCTTGCTGCTGCCGGCAGATTTGCCCGCGTAGGTGCTGCCGGTGCTCCCGGCCGGCGGGGTGCTTCCGGACTTCGGCTCTGACGCCGTCGCGGTGACAGTGGCCGGCGCCGGGACCACCTCGACGGCGGCCGTGTTGACGTCGTCGGGCGTTTGTTCCGCGATGTCGAGGACAACGACCGTGACGTTGTCAGGGGAGCCGGCCTCGAGAGTCAGGTCCACCAGCAGTTCCGCGCATTCACGCAGGTTTTGGGTTTCCCGGACGGTGCGCTCCACAACGTGCCCGGCGACGTAGTTCAAACCGTCGGAGCACAGCAGCCAGCGTTCGCCGGGTTCGACGGCCAGGACGTCGAGGTCCAGTTCGGGGCTGGCGTCAACGTCACCCAGGACGCGCATCAGGACGTTCTTGTGCGGGTGCGTCTCGGCTTCTTCCGGGCGCAGGCGGCCCTCATCGATAAGCCGCTGGACGAAGGTGTGGTCGACGCTGACCTGTTCAAAGACGCCGTTGCGCAGCCGGTAGGCCCGGGAATCACCGATGTGGGCGAAGTGCAGCTTGCCGTTGGCCAGCAGCAGTGCCGTAACGGTGGTGCCCATTCCGGCCAGCTTCGGGTTCATGTGGACCAGTTCGGACAGCAGTGAATTCGCGGTCTGGATTTCGTCGGCCAGGACGGTGTCCGCTTCGCTGCTGGCGGCGTCATAGTCATCGCGGTCCAGGTGCAGCATGTCCAGCACCGTGGCTGCGGACGCGACGTCACCGCCGGCGTGGCCGCCCATACCGTCGGCGACGACGGCGAGGTGGCGGCCCACGTAGGCGGAGTCGTCATTTTTCGCGCGAACGCGGCCGACGTCGGAGCGCGCGGCATAGCGCATGATGAGCGGCCGCTTCGGGGCAGTTGATGCCCGGTCTGCGGGGGAGTCGGAGGCAGCCATGGCTACGGCCTCAATTCAATGACCGTCTTGCCGATTCTCACGGGGACACCCAGCTCCACCGGAAGGGCCCGGGTGAGCTGTTGATCTGCCAAATAGGTGCCGTTGGTGGATCCGAGGTCCTCGATGAACCAACGGCTGCCCTGCGGGAACAGGCGGGCGTGCCGGCCGGATGCGTAGTCGTCCTCCAGGACCAGGGTGGCCTCCTGAGCACGGCCGAGCAGGATGGGGCTGGCTGCCAGCGGAAGGGTGGTGCCCCGCAGCGGGCCTTCGGTGACAACGAGCTGGCGGGCCTGCTGCTTTACCGGGGCCGGAGCAGGCTCTGCCAGCGATGGGTTCCGCCGTACCTGCCTGGCCGTCGGTGCCCCGGCGGCGGCCTTGCGGCCGATCATAAGGTCGCGGCGCATGGCTGAGACGATGCTGAAAATAAGCACCCAGAGCAGAATCAGG
>NZ_JBFTNO010000125.1:0-9396 GCF_056397525.1 Arthrobacter sp. 05L45_2
GGCCAGTGCCGTGGCTTCAGTGGCGGACAACTCTTCCATCGAGTGGCAGACGATGACGCGCCGCAGGGGCCCGGCCGGCTGCCGGAACTCCTCGGCTTCGGGGCGGCCGATGACCACCCGGGCCGTGTCAGGGCTGTGCCGGCGGAACCAGGAGTCCTGCGCCTGCCCCCAGACGCCCACCCAGTCGGCCAGCACGGGGACGTAGTTGGCCTCGTTGGGCGTTCCGTGCACCAGGGTCATGGTGGGAATGCCGTGTTGCTTCGCGGCCCAGACCAGCGGCCAACAGTAGTTATGCCGATCGAAGTCGGTCAGCACCAGGGCGGCGCCGGCAACGGCGTCCAGCGCCGCGAGGTAGCGCACCGCCTGGGCCAGGAAGAGATACTCCCTGTACACCCTCGCCGCCGGCAGGGACCGCAGGGCTCCCCCCGGCAGGGCGCGCCGGAGCTGCAGGGCGCCGCCCAGCCGTTTCCAGCCCGAGACGCGCGCCATGGAGGCCGGGGCCAGTCCGGGGAAGGACAACCCCGGGCGCAGGTCCGAAGAGGCGTGCCTGGCGTCCGCCACAAGTTCCACCGGGAGGCCCTTCAGCGCCTCCGCAACGGCCGAGCCCAGGACAACGCCGTGGGCCACGGGGTTGGCGAACACTGTCCAGACGGCCCCGTCAGCGGGCCGGCCCGTGCCACCGGACCGGCGCGCGGCACCGCCCACAAGGGCGGCGAAACCCGCGGCCGCGCGTAGAAGCTGGCGGTCCAGCGATGTCTCGTTGCCGATCGCCAGGGAGGCCGCGACCTCCGCGGCCACTGCCCTGTTATCCACGGCGGAGCGAGGCGAGGTTGTTTCGCAGTGTCCGCCAGGAGGCCAGCACGCTGCCCGCCGCCGATTTCGCCAGCGACTGGAGCCACGGGAAGCCGGGACTGCCCATGGGGGTGCGGGGCCGGTGCGGGAGTGGCGCCGCGTCCCAGCGGGTTGCCGTGAGGTAGTCCGTTCCGTGGGTCTCGTCCGGCTCGAGGTAGGAGCCCTCCGCCCACTCGTTCCAGGCGTTGACGAAGACCATGCCGTGCTGCCGACGTGCTTCGCTGGCCCGGGCAAACTGCAGCCAGCGACGGTAGCCCTCGGGCGAGGAGTCGACGTACACGGTGGAGTTGTTGGACCGCCGCGCGGTGTTGTCCCACCCGGGGGCAACGGCTCGGTAGCGGACGAACCCGGGCTCCGGGCGGCGCATAAAGCGCTCGACCATCCGCGGGTAGGACATGATCCGGCCACGGAAGCTGGGGCTCAGGCCGGCTGGCGGGACCAGTTTGGCGGCGGCGAGGGTGTTGGAACCGACCGGGGGGAACTCGCTGACGGCGTCGAAGCCGAACGGGGCCGGGCGGATTCCGGGCTTGGTCTCGGCCGCGATGAGTTCCAGCGGGCCCACGCCGTGCTGGTCGGCCAGTTCACGCCAGGTCCGCGCGAACTGGGGGGCGTCCGGCAGGTGGTCCACCCGGTGCACCACAATAACCGCGCGCCCGTTGTTGCGCAGGTAGCGCGGATCCCGGAGGTACGGCAGGAAGTCCAGGAAGACCTGTTCTGCCGTGCCCTCCGCGTAGTCCTGGCCAATCAGTACCGACTGGTCCTGGCCGTCCCAGCGGCGCGTCCAGTTTTCGTTGGCCCAGGAAATGCAGAACGGGAAATCGGGCCCGCGTTCCACGTAATCGTCAATGGGGCGTTCCAGCAGCCGCTTGCCGGCGAACCAGTAGTAGTAGAAGCAGAAGGCGTCGACGTCGTTGGCCCGGGCGAGCTCGGCCTGCCGGTCGGCCACACCGGCCACCGTCAGGTCGTAGTAGCCGAAGTCGGCGGGCCGGCGCGGGTGGTCATGTCCGTCGAAGAGGGCGGTGGCTTTCCGGACGTTCGTCCACTCGGTGAAGCCGGTCCCCCACCACTCATCGTTTTCGGGAATCGCGTGGTACTGCGGGAGGTAGAACGCCACCGTGAGGGGACGGTTGGCTGCCTCCGCTGGTACCGGTGCGCCGCCGTCGTCGACCGTGCCCTGGGGCACACCCGACCCGCTCCGGGCGGCAGCGACGACGACGACGCCCACCGCCATGGCGAGCAGCAGGAAGCCCAGCACCTCGTAGAGGGAGCCGCGCAGGACCATAAACAGGAGGGCGCCCACCGGGGCGGCAACGGCCCGGCCGGACAGCGTCGCCGCGGTGCCGGGGAACCGGGGACCTGCCCAGGCCAGGAGTGCGCCCAGCAGGATGAACGCCACGAAGACGCCCAGGAAGCCACCCACGAGGTGGGCTTCGCCCCAGAAAGGCATGGAGACGTTGGTGTAGCCCATCCCCGTCGCCTTGGCCACGACGGGTCCGCTGGCGTGTCCCTGGACCAGGTTGGACAGCACCGGGATCCAGCGCAGGAAGGGTGCGATGAAGAGATCCAGACGGTCCGGCATGCCGGCCGGAATGGACTGCACCGAGACCTCGCGCAGCAGCATCTCGAACGCGTCAAAATCGAAGTTCAGCAGGGTGGCGCTCGGCAGGGATGCGCCCACGGCTGTGGAGCCGGTCCCGTCGCCGCGCATGAGGTCGAGGGTGGGGAACACGGTGACAAACACCAGCACCGTGGATGCCGGCAGCCACCGGAGCCATTTGCTGTTGATCAGGTATGCCGCGACGACCGCCACAACAAAGCTTCCCGTGAGGAACCGTGAACCGATCAGCGGGTTGGTCACGATGGCTCCGGCGACGACGGCCGCCACCAGGAGCTTGCCGGACACCTTGATCCCGCTGCGGTACAGGGCAATACCGGCGGCGGGGATGGCGATGGCGCCGGCCTCGGCGAGGAAGTACAGCGAGCCGCCGCCGGGCAGGTCCGCGACGCGAAGCAGCGTTTCCCGGAAAGCGACACGGCCGGTCATCAGTCCGGAGCCCATCAGTGCTGCGAACAGCAGGCCGGTTCCGACCTGCGCCCACAGCATTGCGGTCATGGCTCCGCCGATCCCCGGCTGCCACCACCGAGGGCCTCGGCCCCGCGTCGCCGGTTCAGACCGCCAGGGCACGCGGCGTGCAGCGAAGTAGCCGATTGCCGCCGCGGCGAGCCCGGCCAGGACCACCTGCTGGGCAGTCGAGAGGGTACCCGCCGTGAACGTTCCCTTCCAGGGGAAACGGTTGGCTGCCAGCTGGAAAGCCGGGGCCAGGGCCATGAAGATGAACGTCCAGGTCCAGAAAATCGTCCAGGCAATGTTGAAGGTCTGGCTCACCACGCAGCGATAGAGCATCACCGAGGTGATGGCCAGTGTGAGGACGGCCTGGATGATCAGCCAGCCGTCGCGGGTCGCCCCGAAGGTGACTGCCCCGGCGCCCCAGAGGGCAAGGGAGAACAGGACCGCAGCGGAGAAGACGCGCACAACCCGCCCGGCGTGGGGCAAAGGCCTGGATGCCGACGGTTGCAACGCTTCAGCCCAGCGGCTGCTCATCAGCGGGGCGCTCATTTGCCGGCCCCAACCGGCTGGCCGGAACGCTCAATGATCGCCGCGTAACGGCGTTGGGCCGGCCGCCGCACGGGCAGCAGCAACAGGGGATGCCTCCGGTAGAACCTCGCGGCGGATGCGACTTCCCGCACCCAGGGCATGAACCTCACGCCGTGCGTCTCGCGGCGCCAGCCGTGGACCCACCGGCACGTCGGATCCACGATGACCGGCGCATTGTTCTGCCAGGCATCCAGACCCATGGCGTGGTCTTCGTAATAGAGGAAGAACCGCTGATCCCAGCCGCCGGTAGATTTGAAGTACTCCGTTGAACCGCAGACCGCTGCCCCCATGGCCCAGGCAACGTAGGTGGGCGCCGGGGAGGTTGACGGCAGGTACGCCTCGGCATCTGCACCGGGAAGGGAGAGCCCGCGGTGGGCGAATTTGTCCATCAGGAACGGCAGGCCCCTGCCGTTGGGCTGCAGGGAACCGTCGGGGTTGACCAGCTGCGGCGCGACGACGGCGCCGTGCGTCCTGCTCATCTCCGCCAGGCGGGGCAGGTCGGCCGCGTTCACGGACACATCCGGGTTGACGAAGGCTACGTAGGGGGTCTCGACAAGCGCTAGTGCGGCGTTGTTGGCGGTGGCGAAGCCGAGGTTTTCTGCCTGGGCGATGACTTCGGCGCCGAGGCCACGGGCCACCGCGACGGAGTCGTCTGTCGATCCGTTATCCACCACGATCCAGCGGTAGGGCTTGGGCGTTTCGGCGGCCCACCACTGTTGAAGGTCAGCCGAACTGTTGTAGCTGACCGTGATGATGGTCCAGTTGGATGCGGTCATGTGAGGGTCCTCCTAGTACGCCCCGCCCAGATGCTGCCAGCCAGAATGGCCAATGAGCGCGCGGGAGGTGAGTGGTGTGCAACGACGGCACGAACGATGATCTTAGCAAGCTCGAAGCTGCCGGTCGGGGATGCAAAAGCGTTGATGATCGGGAGCTTATTTTCCGGCACGGCTGCCCGTTCCAGGACCGTCCGGCACATCCTGGCACGCCAGCCGAAGCGATGCTGGCTGAGGTAATCCAACTGGCGGCCCAGCCCTCCCGCCGCCGCGCCCCGGAGCTTGGAAATGCGGCTGGTCACGGACCGGCCGAGTTCTTCTCCGATGACGTTCGCGGCGTGCTGCTGGTAGTCCTGGACGACGTCGGGCAGGATCTTGATGCCGCCGTCGACGTCGGCGCAAAGCGCGAGCCAGTGGTCGTGATACGCGGCGTCGGTGGGTTCCGGGAACGGCAGCGCCACCCGGAGAAGGGGGGTCCGCAGGACACTCAGGCTCCCGGTAATGCAGTTGTCGAGGAGCAACGGTCCCAGCCCGTGCATCACGCGGACCGTGACGGCGTCCGGCGCGGCAGCGTCGCCGGCACGCAGATCGACAATTCTCGCCTGGCCTGCCACCAGGGCGTGCGATTCCAGTAACGGCACCATGATCTCCAGCTTGCGCGGGTACCAAAGGTCATCCTGGTCCGCCAGGGCGACCCAGCCGGCGTCAGGGTTTGCCTCCGCCAGGACGCGCTCGAAGTTACGGTAAAAGCCGAGCCGGTCAGGGTATTCGTGGACCACAAAGCGGGCGTCCGAGCCGACAATGTCGCGGACCTCCCGGGCCGCGTCCGGGTCACGCCCGTCGATGCCGATGATGCAGGTCCAGTCCGTCAGGGTCTGCGCAGCGATCGATTCCAGTTGCACCCGCAGCAGGCCGGGATCGGGCCGGTAAACGGCAAGGCAAATGACACCAGGTTGTTTAAGCGGCACCGGAGGTCCTCACGTGCGCGGCGAGATGCCGCCGGTTGAGCAACAAAGCCAGAGCGAAGGCAGCAACTGAGAACGCCAAGGTCAGCACAATGTCACCCGTAACGGCGCTCACCGCAAGCGGCGGAAGGCCCAGGGACAAGGTCAAAACCCCGCCGAGCGTGGGCGCCATCGGCAGCCCTGTTCGGCGGCGCAGCCAAATACTCCACATCGACTGGCAGAGGTGGAAAGCCGGTACGGCGGCAGCCACAGCCCACAGCGCGCTGCCCGGCTGCGCGGCAACCATTGCGGCCAGGGCCACGGCGGCCGCCGCTGCCAGGGGCGTGGTGACCGCCAGGAGCCCGGTTCGTCCGCTCAGGAAAACCAGATGCGTGTTGACCAGGTACCCGGTCATGGCCACGGTCGCCGCCGCTACCATCATGGCGCTTTGGACCACCCCGGGCTGGTCGGCCACGGGACCGCCCACCAAGTGGATCACCGGCGGCCCCAGCACCGCGAATCCGGCCAGGAGCAGGAGCACAAGGAGCGCTACCGTCCGGAACGTGCTGCCCAGTAGCGCGGTTCGTTGCGCGTCCGGACTCCGGTAAATCATAGGTGCCCAGGCGTTGTTGACCGCGGCCAGCAGCACCATCGGCGTCGAGCCCAAGGTAATGGCCAGCTGGAGGCCGCCGGCTGCGGCCACCCCGRAGGATGCCACCGTGACGGCCACCAGGACCACCAGCAGCAACGAACTCGCAACCTGGTGCGGCACGGTGGGCAGCCCCACCCGGAACGCGGCAACGGTCTCGTGCAGTGTGATTCTCAGCTTCGAACCGCGGCAGGCCCAGAGCATGGACAGTGCGCCGACGGCCAGGTGTCCGGCCGCAACGAACGGCAGGTAGTTCGCGGCTGTGGCGTCGCTTTGCCAGACGGACAGCAGGCCGAGTCCCAGGGGCGCCACGGCGGAGAGCGCTGCGAAGGCAGTAAATGCGCGGACATTTTCGGCGGCCCGGAACATGGACTGGCTGGCGGTGAGCGCCGTCAGGCCGACTGCGGACACCACCGGCCAGACCACCAGGCCGTGGTGGCCTTCGGGCATCATCAGCGGCGACCACAACGGTGCCGCGCCAATCAGGACGGCCGCCAGCAGGACGGCGAGGAGGGCGCTGGCCGCCGCGATACCGCGCGCCCCGGCCAGGCCCGACTTCTCCACGATGGCGTGGCGGGTGATTGCGGCGGGAAACCCGAGGCCCAGGAGCACGGCTCCGAGCTGGTAGAGCGTGATGGAGACGCCCACGAGGCCGTACTCAAACGGTCCCAGGAGACGGGTCAGCACCGGGGTGAGTCCGAGAGTCACCAGGATGGGCGCCACGGTCGCGACGGCGTAGACGCTGCCTTGCCCCAGTAACTTACGGCCGGCGGCCGGGGCGGCCTGCGCCTGGATAGTACGTGCCGCCACCTAGCGCCTAACCCTTCGATACAACATTAATAAGCACCTTCGCTGGCATAGACAGCGCGGAGGGTGCGGGCAAGAATCCGCATGTCAGTGGTCAGGGACCAGTTCTCCACGTAATAGAGGTCCAGCCGTGCACTGTCGTCAGGGCTGAGGTTATTGCGGCCGCTGACCTGCCAGAGTCCGGTGATCCCGGGCTTCACGTACAGCCGTCGGGTCAGGTGGTTGTCGTAGAGATCAACCTCCCGCTGGATTTGCGGCCGCGGTCCCACCAGTGCCATGTCGCCGGCGAGGACATTGATCAGCTGCGGCAATTCGTCGATCGAGTAGCGGCGCAGGATGCGGCCGAGCCGGGTGACCCGCGGGTCCTTCTTTGCTTTGTAAAAGACCCGGAACCCGTCCTCGGCGTCGAGCACGCTGTCCAGGTTGTCCTGCGCGTTGGCCGCCATGGAGCGGAATTTCCACATCCCGAAGGGTTTGCCGCGCAGGCCGATCCGTTCCTGGCGGAAGAACACCGGCCCCTTGCTGTCCAGCTTGATGGCGATGGCCACGGCGATGAAGACCGGAAGAAGTGCGATGAAGCCGATGGCGGACACCAGGAAGTCAGCTGTTCGTTTTACAAAGAGCTTCGCGCCCTCATAATCGGGCAGTTCCACGTGGACCAGCGGCAGTCCCTCCACCGGGCGGACGTGGATGCGCGGGCCGGCGATGTTGGTGAGCTCGGAGGCAACGATCAGTTCGGCGCGGATTTCCTCCAGCGCCCAGCCGAGGTCCCGGAGGTACTCGAAGCGCTGCTTCGTCTGGCCGGCAACGACGACGGCGTCCGCGCGGGCGCGGAGGACGGCGCTGACAATCGTCTCCGGAGGCCCGACGACGTCGACCACGTGGCCTGCCACGTTCAGCGATCCTGACGCCGGCCCGTCAAGGAGTGCTACACCCACTACCCGGTACCCGGCCTCGGGGAGCTGGTCCAACCTGCGAACCACCCGGGTGATGTCATCGTGGGCGCCGACCACCAGCACGCGGGAGGACTTCTCGCCCTTGCGCCGTTGTTTTGTCAGCCATTTACGCCAGAACCACCGGCTTGCCACAAGGCCCAGTGCCCCTACGGGGAAGGACAACGCCAGGTAGCTGCGCGCAATATCGATCTGGAACACCATGGCGATGATGGCCACGGACCCGAAAACGCGAAGTGTGGCGGCCAGGGTGCGCCGGTATTCGTCGGCCCCCAGCCCAAGGACTTTGGCGTCTGCGGTCTTGTAGGCGACCAGGCACAGGCACCACGCCAGTGCGAGGACCACCGAGAGGAATTCATAGCTGAAATGAAAACTGGATCCCTTGACGGATTCATTGGGTGGCCCAAACTTAGCCGTCTGGGCAAGCATCACGGCCGCCACCACGACGGCGAAGTCCGTTACCCGGAGCCAACGGATATGCCTTTTCAGGACGTTGGTTACCCGGTCGCGGGTCGGAATTTCAGCGGCCGGAACATCGACTGTCGCTAACGTTTCCATGCGTCAGAATTCACCCGCCTTGCAGCGGTTGTGCATGCCACTGACAGTGGCTCGGCAACTTCCCCCAAACAATGTGCTACCCCTTTTTGTGCTGATTGATGCCGGCGCGTTGGAATGCGAAGAGTCCGCGCGGGCACTAGTGCAGAATACACCGCCTAGTAGTCGGCTCCCGGAGTAAGTCATCCGGGCCGCCACCATGGTGAGGCGTCCGCCCTACTTTGTGTGTTTGGACGCCTGAACGTAGGCGTCCATGGTGTCGGACTTCAATGCGTCGGAAACCTTTTTGATTTCATCGAAATCCGGAACAACAATGGACTGGCCGTCAGCGGACGTGCCTACTCCCAAGTTGGGGAGAGTGAACATGGTGACGTTCGACGTCCGGACGTCCTTGAGCTGCACGCCGAGGGCGGCGACGGCTCCGGCGTCCAGGGACTTGTCCACGCTGACGTACGGCGAGAATTTGGTCACGATGTCATTGATGGTGACCGGGTTGGACAGGGTGCCCGCCGTCAGCATCTTGGACATAACGGCCTTGAGGAACGCCTGCTGGTTCTTGACCCGCTGGTAGTCGCCGTCGGGGAAGGCGTACCGTTCCCGGACATACGCCAGAGCCGTTGCCCCGTCCATGAGCTGCTTGCCCTGGCTGAAGGTTTTTCCGGGCATGTGGAAAGACTTGAATTCATACGGCACGGTGATTTCGACGCCGCCCAGTGCGTCCGTCAGCGCCTCGAAGCCGGCGAAGTCCATGCCCGCGACGTGGTCGATGCGGACACCGAAGAGGCCTTCAAGGGTCTGGACCACCAGAGGCACGCCGCCTGTGGGCAGCGCAGCGTTGATCTTGGCTTCGCCTTTGCCCGGAATGTTGATCCAGGTATCACGCATCACGGACATCACGTAGATGTTTTTCCGGTCTGCCGGAATGTGAAGCAGCATCAGGGTGTCCGAGCGCTGGTCGCTCGCCTGTCCGTCCTTGGACGCTTCGAGCGAGGCGCTGCGGGCGTCGCTGCCCATCAGCAGGATGTTCACCGGGGCCGGCTTGCCGTCTTTGCCTTGCGACGCCGCAGGCCGGGTGCTGTCATCGGGGAACGCCGATTCGATCTTCTGCGTGTTGTTGTTGAAATTACTGGCAAGGTTGTAGCCGTAAATGCCGACCGCAGCCCCGGCGAGCACCAGGACGGCCAACACGGAGAGTGCGACTATGAGC
>NZ_JBFTNO010000126.1:0-9176 GCF_056397525.1 Arthrobacter sp. 05L45_2
GAGTGGAAGAAGTCACGGCCGCGTCCCGCGTGGGGCGGCCGCGACTCCACTAACGGAGTGCAGCGCTGCACTGGAGCACAACCCAGCCGGCAGCAAGATACTAAGGGGTTCACATATGGCTCGGATTGGCGAGAGCACCGATCTGCTGAAGTGTTCTTTCTGCGGAAAGAGCCAAAAGCAGGTCCGCAAGCTCATTGCCGGGCCCGGCGTCTACATCTGCGAYGAATGCATTGAACTCTGCAACGAGATCATTGAAGAAGAACTCGCCGAAGTAGCTGACCTGGGCAGTTTCGAACTGCCCAAGCCCCGCGAAATCTTCGACTTCCTGCAGGAATACGTGATCGGCCAGGAGCCCGCCAAGCGCTCACTCGCCGTCGCGGTCTACAACCACTACAAGCGCATCCAGGCCGGCCACGCGCCGAAGAGCGGTGCGCTGGCCGAGGGCGGCCACCATGATGACGTCGAGATCGCCAAGTCCAATATCCTGCTGATCGGCCCCACGGGCTGCGGCAAAACGTACCTGGCGCAGACCCTCGCCCGCCGCCTCAACGTCCCCTTCGCCGTCGCCGACGCCACCGCGCTCACCGAGGCCGGCTATGTGGGCGAAGACGTCGAGAACATCCTGCTCAAGCTCATCCAGGCCGCTGACTACGACGTCAAGAAGGCCGAGCAGGGCATCATCTACATCGACGAGATCGACAAGATTTCCCGCAAGAGCGAGAACCCCTCCATCACCCGCGATGTCTCCGGCGAAGGTGTGCAGCAGGCGCTCCTGAAGATCCTCGAAGGCACGGTTGCCTCGGTCCCGCCGCAGGGCGGACGCAAGCACCCGCACCAGGAATTCATCCAGATCGACACCACCAACGTKCTCTTYATCGTGGCCGGCGCCTTYGCCGGCCTSGAGGAGATCATCGGATCCCGCTCGGGCCGCAAGGGCATCGGGTTCGGCGCCCCGCTGAACGAGGTCAAGAACACCACGGACTCCTACGGCGAGGTCATGCCGGAGGACCTGTTGAAGTTCGGCCTGATCCCCGAATTCATCGGCCGCCTCCCCGTCATCACCACGGTCTCGAACCTGGACCGGCCGGCGCTGATCCAGATCCTGTCCACACCCAAGAACGCTTTGGTCAAGCAGTACCAGAAGATGTTCCAGCTCGACGGCGTCGAGCTGGTGTTCGAGGACGAGGCCCTGGACATGATCGCGGACCAGGCCCTGGAACGCGGCACCGGTGCCCGCGGGCTCCGGGCCATCATGGAGGAAGTCCTGTTGCCGGTGATGTTCGACCTGCCGAGCCGCGACGACGTCGCCAGCGTGGTCATCACCGAAGACGTGGTGGCCAAGAAAGCCGAGCCCACCATGATCGCCCACGACGTGAAGCGGCGTAAATCCGCCTGACGCCTCGGTAGCCCGCAAGGGCGGCCCGGAATAAATCCGCCCGTCAATCCGCTGTGCATAGCTGATGCGCCCTGCCGTCCGGACCAGCAGCCGGATGCGGTGCAAACCGCCCACACATCCCAAGGAGAGTTTCCGTGCCTGAAACGATTGCGAACAAAGCAGACTTCTGGTTTGACCCCCTGTGCCCCTTCGCCTGGGTCACCTCGCGCTGGATCGGTGAAGTGGAAGAAGTCCGCGACATCAAGACCGAGTGGCACGTGATGAGCCTCGCCGTCCTGAACGAGGGCCGCGACGAGCTGCCCGCCGAGTACAAGGAAATGATGGCCAAGGCCCGGGCGCCGGTACGGGTCATCATCGCCGCCGCCGAGAAGCTCGGCGCCGAATACATCAAGCCGCTCTACGACGCCATGGGCACCAAGATCCACAACGAAGGCAACAAGGACTTCGCCGAGGTGATCGCCAAGTCCCTCGCCGAGACCGGCCTGCCGGCTGAACTTGCCGCCGCCGGACAGAGCGACGAGTTCGACGGCCAGCTCCGCTCCAGCCACGAGGCCGGCATCTCGCTGGTGGGCCAGGACGTCGGAACCCCGGTGGTGGCGGTCAACGGCACGGCGTTCTTCGGGCCCGTCCTGACCCGCATCCCGCGCGGTGAAGAAGCCGGCAAGCTGTGGGACGCCACGGTGACCCTCGCGTCCTTCCCGTCCTTCTTCGAGCTCAAGCGCAGCCGCACCGAGAGCCCCGTTTTCGACTAGGCCGCCGCGCGGCCGGGCGTCCCGTCCGGCCGCTCCAGGGCCCCGGAAGAACTACTGCCATGTAGTTCCTCCGGGGCTCTTGTGCATCCGAAAGGGCGGGAGAACAATAGAACTTACCCACCTCGAAAGAAGCGGGACGCAGGAACCAAAGATTCAGTGACACTCATCCGACGCAGCCTTCGGCAAAGTCAGATGATGGCTACCAGTGACGAGGTAGGAAGACCTGAAATTCCACGGATCCCGCCAGATTACCTAAGACGTCACGTGGTAATCGAAAAGTCGAAGCCCCACCAACCGCAAAAAGCTGATGGGGCTTCCCCTTTGCCCAAAATCGCTGGAGGGTGGAGCGGTGAGCACTGAGCCGATCGCGAACTACGCGCTGCTGTCCGACTGCCGGTCCGCCGCGCTGGTCAGCGCCGCAGGTTCCGTCGAGTGGCTCTGCTTCCCGCGGTTCGATAGCCCCTCCGTCTTCGGAAGGCTCCTCGGCGGGGATGCCGGTCTCTGGTCCATCCGCCCCACCGCCGAGTATTCGACCACCCGGCGGTACGTGGGTCCGTCCATGGTGCTCGAATCAACGCACACCACCTCCGGGGGACAGCTCACCGTCAGCGACGCCCTGGCCCTCGGCGAGGGCCGGCGGGGCCACGAGCTCGGGGATGGCTCGCCCGGGACGCTGCTGCGCTGGTTGACCTGCACCTCAGGGACCGTCGAGGTGGAAGTGGTCTTCGGGCCGCGGCCGGGTTACGGCCTGATCGTCCCGCGGCTGCACCCCGTCGACGGCGGGCTCCTGATCCGGTCCGCGGACGGCGACCTCGCCCTGTCCTCAACCGCACCCTTACGGCCCGACGGCGGCACAGCCCGGGCCGTCCTCCGCCTCACCGCCGGCGACACCGCCGGCTTCGCGCTGCACTGGCAGGAGGCCGCGGACAGTGAGCCTGCACTGTGGAGCCGGCAGCAAATGGCGGAACGCCTCGCCGACACGGTCGAAGGCTGGACCAGCTGGTCCTCGATCCACCAGAACTACCGCGGCCCATGGCAGGACCTGGTCGCGGGCAGCGGCCGGGTGCTGCAGGCACTGAGCTACTACCCGTCCGGCGCCATCGTGGCAGCCCCGACCACATCGCTGCCGGAGGTGGCCGGCGGCACCAGGAACTGGGACTACCGCTACACCTGGGTCCGCGACGCGAGCATGACCCTGCAGGCCCTCTGGGTCGCGGCGTGCCCGGACGAGGCAGGGAAGTTCTTCCAGTTCCTGGCGACGGCCGCGGCCCGCCAACTGGCCCGCGGCGAGGAACTGCAGATCATGTACGGCGTCGGGGGTGAAAGGGAACTGCCGGAACGGGTGCTGCCACACCTTCCCGGCTGGCGGTCCAGCGCCCCCGTGCGGGTGGGGAACGGCGCCTGGAACCAGCGCCAGCTGGACGTCTACGGTGAACTGCTGGACGCCGCGGCCACCATGCCGGAGTTCCTCGACGGGCTGGCCCCGGAGACCCTGCGCTTCCTCGCCGATGCCGCGGACGGGGCCGTGGCCCGCTGGCGGGACCAGGACCAGGGGATCTGGGAGGTCCGCGGCCGGCCCCGGCATTACCTGTACTCCAAGCTGATGTGCTGGGTGGCGGTGGACCGGGCCATCATCCTGGCCCCGGTCCTGCAGGCCACGGACCGGGTCCCTCGCTGGGCCGCCGCGCGGGAGGACATCGCCGAATCCATCCGGTCCCTTGGCTGGAGCGACGCCGCGGGAGCGTACACCCAGGCCTACGGGACCGAACAGCTCGATGCGTCGGCGCTGATRCTGGCGATCGTCGGGTTCCTCCCAGCCGATGACCCGCGTTTCCTGGCCACGGTGGACGCCATCGAGCAGCGGCTCACCGATCCCCGGGGTCTGGTCTACCGGTACCACAGCGACGACGGGCTCCCGGGGGAGGAGGGCACCTTCCTGCTCTGTACCTTCTGGCTCGCCCATGCCCTGGCCCTGGCTGGCCGGACGGAACGGGCCAGGGCGGTCTTCGAGCGCGCGGCGGGATTCGCCACCGGACTGGGCCTTATGGCGGAGGAAGTGGCGCAGGACAGCGCGGAACTGCTCGGGAACTTCCCGCAGGCGTTCAGCCATATCGGCCTGGTCAATGCCGCCTGGGCCATCAGCGAGGCGGAACGGCTGAACAGCGGCTCGGCTGCCTAACCGTGTTCGCAGCACCGGTGGCAGCGGGGCGATGCGACGCCTGAGGAACAAGCCGGGCCGCGCCGCTGTTACCGCCAATGACCCTCTACCCGCACGCGAGCATTGGAGCGCCATGCCCATCACCGCCCACCTTGACCTGACCCTCACAGCGGAGTCCCTGCCCACGGCACCGGCTGTGCTCCGAGACATCCTTGCCGATACCCGGGCCTTCGACGGCTGCCTGGGCGTCGACATCCTGGTCGACAGCACCAACCCGGCGCACGTCCTGGTGGTGGAGCAGTGGGAATCGATGGAGCACGATGCCGCCTACCGTGCCTGGCGTGCCGGCGAGGGGGCCAGCGGTCTGGGAGCGCTGCTCGCGGCCCCGCCGGTGCTGACGCATTTCGAGACCTCGTTCGGGCTCTAAGCCGGACGACCCCACGAAAGAGGGTCCCCGGGCCGGCCGCAGCCGGCCCGGGGACCGTCTTTTTTGTGAAAGGAAGCCGGCCTAAGCCTGTGCGGGCTCCTCGGCGGCCGCCAGGACCACGTCGCTGACCGTCAGTTCGCCGTCGCCGGCCATCAGGGCCAGTTCCCGGGCGTTGGCGGCGGCCTTGAGGTCACCCAGGCCCGCCGTCAGCTGCGCCGTCAGGCTCTCGGACGCCGTGATGGTCGCGGAGAGCACCTCGGTGCGCTGCTTGACCTTGGCCTCGGACTTGGCCTTCCGGATGCCGCCGAGCGCGGCGCCGACGGTCGCGAGCAGGGTAGTGTCACCGTCGATCTCCACGGCCGCCGGCCACTGCGCACGGTGCACCGAGCCGGTCCGCCACCAGCCCCAGACTTCCTCGGTCGCAAACGGCAGGAACGGGGCGAAGAGCCGCAGCAGGGTGTCGAGGCTGGTGGCCAGGGCAGCGAGCACGGATGCCTGCTGGGCGTCGCCGGCGGCACCGTAGGCGCGGTCCTTGATCAGCTCCACGTAGTCGTCCGTGAAGTGCCAGAAGAAGCTCTCGGTGATCTGCAGCGCCCGGGCGTAGTCGTAGTTCTCGAACGCCTTCGTGGCCTGGGTGACCACGTCGGAGAGCTGCGCGAGCACTGCACGGTCCAGGGGGTTGCTCAGCACCGAGAGGTCGGAGGTGACAACGGAATCCTCGGTGGCGCCCAGGTTCAGGACGAACTTGGAGGCATTGAGCAGTTTGATCGCCAGGCGGCGGCCGATCTTCATCTGCGCGATCTCGTAGGCGGTGTCCGCGCCGAGCTTGGCCGAGGCCGCCCAGTACCGGACGGCGTCCGAGCCGTATTCGTTCAGCACATCGGTGGGGACAATCACGTTGCCCTTGGACTTGGACATCTTCTTGCGGTCCGGGTCGAGGATCCAGCCGGAGATCGCGGCGTGCTTCCACGGCGCGACGTCCTGGAGGGCATCGGCGCGGACGGCGGTGGAGAACAGCCAGGTCCGGATGATGTCGTGGGCCTGCGGGCGCACGTCGAACGGGAAGACCGTGGCGAAGAGGTCCTCGTCGGTGCTCCAGCCGCCTACGATCTGCGGGGTCAGCGAGGACGTCGCCCAGGTGTCCAGGACGTCGGCGTCGCCGGTGAAGCCGCCGGGGACGTCGCGCTGGGTTTCCTCGTAGCCGGGGGCCGCGTCCGCGGCGGGATCCACGGGGAGCTGCGCGTCGGCAGGCAGGATGGGCGCGTCGTAATCCGGGTTGCCGTCCGCGTCGAGCGGGTACCAGACCGGCACCGGGACGCCGAAGAACCGCTGGCGGGAGACCAGCCAGTCGCCGTTCAGCCCGGTGATCCAGTTCTCGTAGCGGGACCGCATAAAGGACGGGTGGAAGTCGATCTCGTTGCCGCGGCTGATCAGGCGTTCGCGGCGTTCCTCGTCGCGGCCGCCGTTGCGGATGTACCACTGGCGGGACGTGACGACCTCGAGCGGCTTGTCGCCCTTTTCGAAGAAGTTGACCGGGTGCATGATCTTCTTCGGCTCGCCGTCGAGCAGTTCCGCCGCGGCGAGGAGTTCCACCACGCCTTCCTTGGCGCTGAAGACGGTCTTGCCGGCGATCGCCTCGAAGGCGGCCTTGCCTTCCGCGGACGTGATCCACTCCGGGGTTTCGCCGATGATGCGGCCGTCGCGGCCCACGATCGCGCGGGTGGGCAGCTGCAGTTCGCGCCACCAGGTTACGTCGGTCAGGTCGCCGAAGGTGCAGACCATGGCGATGCCGGAGCCCTTGTCCGCCTTGGCCAGCGGGTGGGCCTTGACCTCCACCTTGACCCCGAAGAGCGGAGAGGTGACCGTCTTGCCGAACAGCGGCTGGTAACGCTCGTCGTCGGGGTTCGCCACCAGGGCGGCGCAGGCGGCGAGCAGCTCCGGGCGGGTGGTCTCGATGTAGATCTTCTCGCCGTCTTCAGTGAAGAACGGGTAGCGGTAGTAGGCGCCGGCGACCTCGCGGTCCTCCAGCTCGGCCTGCGCCACGGCGGTGCGGAACGTGACATCCCACAAGGTGGGGGCCTCAGCCATGTACGCGTCGCCGGCCGTGAGGTTGGCCAGGAACGCCCGCTGCGAGATAGCGCGGGACTTGTCGTCGATGGTGCGGTACGTCAGGTCCCAGTCGACGGACAGGCCCAGGGTCTGGAAGAGGTTCTCGAAGACCTTTTCGTCCTCGACGGCGAGTTCCTCGCAGAGTTCAATGAAGTTCCGCCGCGAAACGACATCGAAGTCGCGCTGGTTCTTGGCCGGCTCGGCCGGCGGCCGGTACCCGGCGTCGTACGGGATGGCCGGATCGCAGCGCACGCCGTAGTAGTTCTGCACGCGCCGTTCGGTGGGAAGGCCATTGTCGTCCCAGCCCATGGGGTAGAAGACGTTCTTTCCGGTCATCCGCTGGTAGCGGGCCAGGACGTCCGTCTGCGTGTAGGAGAACATGTGTCCCACGTGCAGGGAACCGGAGGCCGTGGGCGGGGGAGTGTCGATCGAGTAGACCTGCTCCCGGGTGGTCTCCCGGTTGAACTTGTAGGTCCCTTCGTCAAGCCAGCGCCGGGTGAGGGCGGCTTCCAGCCCCTCGAGGGCGGGCTTGTCCGGAACGTTGATGGGCGCGGTGGTGGGCGTGTCTGTACCCTGAGTGTCTTCAGCCATGGGCCAATTCTTCCATCTTTTTCTGCGGCCTTCTCCGGCAGCGCCGCCGTGCGTCCTGCAGTAGCATGCAGCGCATGGAAGAAAGTGCCGGCCGCTTCGTCATCAAGCGCATCTATGAGGAGCCCGCCGCCGACGACGGATACCGGGTCCTGGTGGACCGGCTCTGGCCGCGCGGCATCAGCAAGGAACGCGCTCAGCTCGGGCTGTGGCTCAAGGAAGTGGCGCCGTCGCCGCCCTTGCGCACCGAATTCGCGCACATGCAGGAACGCTTCGCGGAGTTTAGGGCGGCCTACGAGGCGGAGCTCGAAACCAGCCCCGCGGTCCGGACGCTGCGCGAGCTCGCGGCGGAGCATGGAGCTGTGACGCTGCTCTTCGGCGCGCGGGATCCGGAGACCAACCACGCCCGGGTGCTGCTGGAGTTCCTGCAACGGAAGTAGCAGTAGGAAATGGGGCGGATGTTCCCGTTAGGGTGGTGCCATGACTGAGGGAATCAACAACGCAGGAACTGCCGGCAGCGCACAGGGGAAGGCGGCGGTTGTTACCGGCGCCAGCACCGGGATCGGCGAGGCCACCGTACGCGCGCTCCGGCAGGAGGGCTGGACCGTCTTCGCCGTCGCCCGCCGGGCCGACCGGCTTGAAGCGCTCGCGGCCGCGACCGGCGCCGTTGCCTTCCCCGCCGATGTGACCGACGACGCCGACGTCGCCCGGCTGGTGGAGCAGGTCACCGCAGCCGGCGGGATCGACACCCTGGTCAACGTCGCCGGCGGCGCGCGTGGCGCGGACAAGGTGGCCGAGGCACGCACCGAGGACTGGGCCTGGATGTACGAGGTCAACGTGCTGGGCACCATGAAGCTCACCCGCGCCTTCCTCCCGATGCTGCGCGCCTGCGGCGAGGGCACCGTTCTGAACCTGACCTCAACCGCTGGCCTGTCCGCCTACGAGGGCGGCGGCGGCTACAACGCCGCCAAGTTCGCCCAGCACGCCCTCACCGGTGCCCTGCGCCTGGAAGAGGCCGAACACAACCTCCGCGTCATCGAGGTGGCGCCCGGCATGGTCCAGACCGAGGAGTTCTCGCTGAACCGGCTTGGTGACCAGGGCGCCGCGGAAAAGGTCTACGCCGGTGTCGCGAAGCCGCTCACGGCTGACGACGTCGCCGACGTCGTCCGCTACGCGGTCACCGCGCCGCACCACGTGAACCTGGACCAGATTGTGATCCGTCCGGTAGCCCAGGCCTCCAACTTCAAGGTGATCCGCAAGGGCTAGGCGGGGGCCGCCGGGGTAGGCGGCCGGCCGGCCGACCCCTGACGTTTACCCGCGCGTCGCACGGCGGATGCGCGGGGGTGGGCAGACGTTGGCCGGCGCGGGACACCGTGGGGGTGCAACTGCACACCACCAGAGTGGAGAACTTTTCCCATGCGAACCCCCACGAAGCCCACTGCTTCGATTCTCAGCGCCGCCGCACTAGGCGCCGCCCTGCTCCTCACCTGCTCCATCCCGGCCCAGGCCGCCGACACGCACACCGGCAGCGGCCAGGGCGATGGTGCCGCCAACCACTTCGACCTTCAGGCCCACCGTGGGGGCATCGGCCTGACTGTGGAGTCCACCCTGGCCTCCTTCGCGAAGGGCATGGAGACCGGCGTTTCGACGCTGGAACTTGACCTGCAGATCACCAAGGACGGCCGCGAGGTCATCACGCATGACCGCAAAATCAGCGCCAAGAAATGCCTGGACACTGCTCCTGTC
>NZ_JBFTNO010000127.1:0-9133 GCF_056397525.1 Arthrobacter sp. 05L45_2
CTCCCGCCGTGGCCACTCCCGCCGTGGCCAGATGCAGTCCATGGAAGATGCCCAGGGCGTCAAGGTTATTCGCGCACACGTCCCGCTGTCCGGCATGTTCGGCTACATCGGTGACCTGCGTTCGAAGACCCAGGGCCGCGCTGTGTACTCCATGACGTTCAACAGCTACGCCGAGGTCCCGAAGGCAGTTGCCGACGAGATCATCCAGAAGAGCCGCGGCGAGTAGTCCGCAAGGACAACACGCAGCTGCAACAAACTCGGGTGCGTTCCCTCCACAGGGAATTCGCCTGGTGCTGGCGGCCGGACTCCGGCCGCCAGCACGAACAGGCTCGAGGGACTAGTATTAGTTCCTGAATCTGCAATTTCACCAATCCAAAGCCCCCCAAGTAGACTTACTGGAGTTTCTGCCGCGACAAGCGCGGTCGAAGGGTAAGTCATTTGAAAACGTTCTAGGAGGAACCTGTGGCAAAGGCAAAGTTCGAGCGGACTAAGCCGCACGTTAACATCGGTACCATTGGTCACGTTGACCACGGTAAGACGACGCTGACGGCCGCCATTTCCAAGGTGCTGTACGACAAGTACCCGACTCTCAACGAGAAGCGTGACTTCGCGTCCATTGACTCTGCTCCCGAAGAGCGTCAGCGCGGCATTACCATCAACATCTCCCACGTTGRGTACCAGACCGAGAAGCGCCACTACGCACACGTAGACGCTCCGGGTCACGCTGACTACATCAAGAACATGATCACCGGCGCTGYTCAGATGGACGGTGCAATCCTCGTGGTTGCCGCCACTGACGGCCCGATGGCTCAGACCCGCGAGCACGTCCTGCTCGCCCGCCAGGTTGGTGTTCCCTACCTGCTGGTGGCCCTGAACAAGGCTGACATGGTCGATGACGAGGAACTCCTCGACCTCGTCGAAATGGAAGTTCGTGAGCTGCTCAGCTCGCAGGGCTTCGATGGCGACGAAGCACCGGTTGTTCGCGTTTCCGGCCTCAAGGCTCTGGAAGGCGACCCGGAGTGGGTCAAGTCCGTTGAGGACCTGATGGCTGCTGTCGACGAGTCCGTGCCGGACCCGGTTCGTGACCGCGACAAGCCGTTCCTGATGCCGATCGAAGACGTCTTCACGATCACCGGCCGTGGCACCGTTGTTACGGGCCGCGCCGAGCGTGGAACCCTCGCGATCAACTCTGAGGTCGAGATCGTCGGCATCCGCCCGGTCCAGAAGACCACGGTTACCGGTATCGAGATGTTCCACAAGCAGCTCGACGAAGCATGGGCCGGCGAGAACTGTGGCCTCCTGCTCCGCGGTCTGAAGCGCGACGATGTCGAGCGTGGCCAGGTTGTCGTCAAGCCGGGTTCCATCACCCCGCACACCGACTTCGAGGCTAACGTCTACATCCTCTCCAAGGACGAAGGCGGACGTCACAACCCGTTCTACTCCAACTACCGCCCGCAGTTCTACTTCCGCACCACGGACGTAACCGGCGTTATCACCCTGCCGGAAGGCACGGAAATGGTTATGCCCGGCGACAACACTGAGATGACCGTTGCGCTCATCCAGCCGATCGCTATGGAAGAGGGCCTCGGCTTCGCAATCCGCGAAGGCGGCCGCACCGTTGGTTCGGGACGCGTCACCAAGATCATCAAGTAATTACTTGTTGATCTGAGCATGATCTCCTGATCGGAGGGCCGTTCGACGGCCGCCGTGACGACAGAACAGCCCCGCTGCACTGCAGCGGGGCTGTTCTGTTTAAGACCCTGCTACCGTTGCTGATGAAGAGAGGAGCCCGGGATGGAATGGATCATTTTTCTGGTGGTGGTAGCCGCCGTTGTTTCGGCCGGCCTGTGGGCCAAGAAGTACTTCCGGCACGAGATCGACCGTGCCAAGCGCATCAACCGCGCCAACAAGAACCAGTAGCGCCCCCGGCACGCACCGGCGGACCGGCCGTCCACGTCTAGCCGGCTGGCCGCTCCTGACGGGCCCGGCTCAGCGCCTGGTACCAGTAGAACGACTTCTTCGGTGTCCGGACCTGGGTGTCAAAATCGACGTGGACCAACCCGAAGCGCTGCGAATAGCCCGCCGCCCATTCGAAGTTGTCCATCAACGTCCAGACGTAGTAACCGAGGAGTTCGACGTCGTGGGCGACGCCGCCCGGCGCGGTCGCCGCGAGGGCATGGCCCAGGTGGTCGGCGAGGTAGCCGATCCGGCCGGCGTCGTCGATGGGACCGTCCACGTGGTCCGGTTCGGGGAAACTGGCGCCGCTCTCGGTGATAAAGAGCGGCGGAAGTGCCTCGCCGTAGCGGTCCTTCATTTCGCGCAGCAGCCCACCGAGGTGGTCCGGTGCCACCGGCCAGCCGAAACCGGTGGTCTTGTACTCCGGGAAAGCCGCGAAATGGAAGGGCAGCTTCGCCATGGCTTCGGCGGAGCCGACCGGGCTGTCCGCCGGCCCACGGCCGGTACCGACCTTGACGGGGTAGTAGTAGTTGAGCCCGTAGAAATCGAGTGGCTGGTGGATATTACGCAGATCCGCGTCGGAGAACCGGCCGAGACCCTTGAACCAGGGGCGCGCCACCAGCGGCACCTTGGGGTAGCTGCCGAGCAGGATCGGGTCGGCGTAAATCCGGTTGAGCGCGAGGTCGAACACGTTCGCCAGCAACCGGTCCGTCACCGATCCGTTGGCCGGCCGGACGGGGGAGTGCAGGTTGGTGACGCCGATGGCTCCGGAAACGCCAGCGGCCCGCAGCGCCTGGACGGCGAGCCCATGGGCGAGCAGCTGGTGGTGGACGGAGGGCAGGGCACCAAAGAGCAGGTCCCGGCCCGGGGCGTGCACGCCGAGGGCATAGCCGTTCAGCGTCACCGAGGCTGGCTCGTTCAGGGTGACCCACTGGGCCACCCGGTCGCCGAAGCGGGCACCGGCCGCGGCGCTGTACTCGGCGAAACGCTCCGCCGTCGCCCTGTTCATCCAGCCGCCGCGGTGTTCCAGCGGTAGCGGGGTATCCCAGTGGTACAGGGTGGCCATCGGAGAGATGCCGGCTTCAAGCAGCCTGTCGATCAGCCTGTCGTAGAAATCCAGGCCCTCCGCGTTGAATGGGCCGGTGCCGTCCGGCTGGATCCGGGGCCAGGAGATGGAGAAGCGGTAGGAGTCGACGCCGAGCTCCCGCATCAGCTGCACGTCATCGTCCGCACGGTTGTAGTGGTCACAGGCGACGGCGGGGGAGTGGCCGTCCTGGATGGTGCCTGGTTTTTCGGCGAAGGCGTCCCAGCCCGAGGGCCCGCGGCCGCCCGCCGCGAGGGCGCCTTCAATCTGGAACGCGGCCGAGGCCACCCCGAGCACAAAGTCCTGGGGAAGCTTTGCGGCGAGGTCATGGACGGCGGGGGAGTCCTGCACGGTCATGACCCTATCTTCGTTGCGGCGCTTCCCGAAGGCAATGACCGGGGGTACCGGAAGGCGCTGTCAGGGGGCGGGAAGCGCGAGGGCGGACAGCTACAGGACCGCTGGCGGGGGCGAATTCGCTTCTGCCGGATAATTCGGGCATACTAGATGAGTTGTTCAAGCGCTCTTTCGCGTCCCGATCCGGATAATGCCGGGTGTCAGGGTCCAGGTAGGAGCCCAAACAYAACCCACTCTCCAAGGTATTGCGGACGAGTTCGCGTGAAATGCGCGACACGCCCGACCGCGGGGGTCGGTTGCGCCGGCAGGTTGAGGAACCCGGATTTATCCGGATTCAGCTTGTGCGGCGGGTGGTAGTTACGACTTCAAATGCTTCGGCAGCCGCACAACTAGTAAGTGAACAGGGCAGCCCTAATCAGGGGAAGCACAGACTGAAAGAGAGTCAGGCGACATGGCGGGACAAAAAATCCGCATCCGGCTGAAGTCATACGACCACGAGGTCATTGACGTTTCAGCACGGAAGATCGTTGAGACGGTCACGCGCGCAGGCGCAACTGTAGTTGGCCCCGTGCCGCTGCCGACGGAGAAGAACGTTTACTGCGTAATTCGCTCTCCGCACAAGTACAAAGACAGCCGCGAGCACTTTGAAATGCGCACGCACAAGCGTCTTATCGACATCATCGATCCCACGCCCAAGGCTGTCGATTCGCTCATGCGTCTCGACCTGCCGGCCGACGTGAACATCGAAATCAAGCTGTAGGGAGGTGCTGAGAGACTATGACCGCAACCCGTAACGTAAAGGGCCTGCTGGGCACGAAGCTCGGCATGACCCAGGTCTGGGACGAGAACAACAAGCTCATCCCCGTCACTGTGGTCCAGGCAGACTCGAACGTCATCACGCAACTGCGCAATGCAGACACTGATGGCTACGTCGCCGTTCAGATCGGCTACGGCCAGATCGACCCCCGCAAGGTCACCAAGCCGCTGGCTGGTCACTTTGAAAAGGCAGGCGTCACGCCTCGCCGCCACGTCGTAGAACTGCGCACTGCAGATGCTGCTTCTTACGAGCTGGGCCAGGAGCTCTCCGTTGAGCTCTTCGAAGCCGGCCAGAAGATCGACGTCGTTGGCACCACCAAGGGTAAGGGCTTCGCCGGTGTTATGAAGCGTCACGGCTTCCACGGTGTTGGAGCTTCCCACGGTGCCCACAAGAACCACCGTAAGCCCGGTTCAATCGGTGGCGCATCCACCCCGAGCCGCGTCTTCAAGGGCATGAAAATGGCCGGCCGCATGGGCGCCGTTCGTCACACCACGCTGAACCTCACGGTCCACGCGGTTGACGTCGAGAAGTCGCTGCTCCTCATCAAGGGTGCCGTTCCCGGCGCCCGCGGCCAGGTCGTACTCGTACGCACCGCCGTGAAGGGAGCCTAGTAATGACTAGCACTGTCAAGGTTGACCTGCCCGCAGAGATCTTCGACGTACAGACCAACGTGCCGCTGCTGCACCAGGTCGTCGTTGCACAGCTCGCTGCTGCTCGCCAGGGTACCCACAAGACCAAGACCCGCGCCGAGGTTTCCGGTGCAGGTCGCAAGCCGTTCAAGCAGAAGGGCACCGGCCGCGCCCGTCAGGGTTCCATCCGTGCTCCTCACATGACCGGTGGTGGCATCGTCCACGGCCCGACGCCGCGTGACTACAGCCAGCGCACCCCCAAGAAGATGATTGCTGCTGCACTGCGCGGCGCACTCTCTGACCGCGCCCGTAACGGCCGCATCCACGTCGTTGCTGAACTGGTAGCCGGCACCAAGCCGTCTTCCCGTGACGCACTGGCAACGCTGCGTGGCGTCTCCGAGCGCAAGAACCTGCTCGTTGTCATCGACCGCGCCAACGATGTTGCTGCACTCTCCGTGCGCAACCTCCAGGATGTTCACGTTCTGTACGCAGACCAGCTGAACACCTACGACGTGCTCGTTTCTGACGACGTAGTCTTCACCAAGGCTGCCTACGAAGCATTCGTTGCTGACAAGGCTGCAAAGAACGAGGAGGATGCCAAGTGAGCGCAGCCACCATCAAAGACCCGCGCGACGTCGTGCTTGCACCCGTCGTTTCGGAAAAGAGCTACGGCCTGATCGACGAGGGCAAGTACACCTTCCTGGTGGACCCCCGTTCGAACAAGACCGAGATCAAGCTGGCCGTGGAGAAGATTTTCTCCGTCAAGGTCGAATCGATCAACACCATCAACCGTGCCGGTAAGCGCAAGCGCACCAAATTCGGATGGGGTACCCGCAAGAACACCAAGCGTGCGATTGTGAGCCTCAAAGAAGGCACTATCGACATCTTCGGCGGTCCGCTCTCGTAGCGGAGACCACTTTAACGAGGAAATAAATTATGGGAATCCGTAAATACAAGCCGACTACCCCGGGCCGTCGTGGCTCGAGCGT
Source organism: Arthrobacter sp. 05L45_2 (assembly GCF_056397525.1). Lineage (NCBI taxonomy): Bacteria > Bacillati > Actinomycetota > Actinomycetes > Micrococcales > Micrococcaceae > Arthrobacter > Arthrobacter sp. 05L45_2. The sequence goes on from NZ_JBFTNO010000127.1 coordinate 5,830, forward strand.
AGCGGACTTCACCGAAATCACGCGGTCGACGCCGGAAAAGTCGTTGGTTCGTCCCCTCCCGAAAAAGGGTGGCCGTAACAACACCGGTAAGATCACGACCCGTCACAAGGGTGGTGGACACAAGCGCCAGTACCGTCTGATCGACTTCCGTCGCCACGACAAGGACGGCGTCAACGCCCGCGTTGCCGAAATCGAGTACGATCCGAACCGCACGGCTCGCATCGCCCTCCTGCACTACGTTGATGGCACCAAGCGTTACATCATCGCCCCGAACAAGCTGGCCCAGGGTGACACCGTGGAAGCAGGTGCCGACGCTGACATCAAGCCCGGCAACAACCTGCCGCTGCGCAACATCCCGGTCGGTACCGTAATCCACGCAGTTGAACTGCGTCCGGGTGGCGGCGCCAAGATGGGCCGCTCCGCCGGCGCATCGATCCAGCTCGTTGCCAAGGAAGGCCGCTTCGCCCAGCTGCGTCTGCCTTCCGGCGAAATCCGCAACGTTGACGTGCGCTGCCGCGCAACCGTCGGCGAGGTCGGCAACGCCGAGCAGTCGAACATCAACTGGGGTAAGGCCGGCCGTATGCGCTGGAAGGGCGTTCGCCCGACCGTCCGTGGTGTCGCCATGAACCCGGTCGACCACCCGCACGGTGGTGGCGAGGGTAAGACGTCCGGTGGACGTCACCCCGTCAACCCGAACGGTAAGCGCGAAGGCCGCACCCGCCGTCCCAACAAAGAGAGCGACAAGCTTATTGTTCGTCGCCGTCGTACTGGCAAGAACAAGCGATAGGAGCCTGGACACATGCCACGCAGCCTGAAAAAAGGTCCTTTCGTTGACCAGCACCTCTTTGTGAAGGTAGCCAGGGAAAACGAAAAGGGCACCAAGAACGTCATCAAGACCTGGTCCCGCCGTTCGATGATCGTCCCCGACATGCTCGGCCACACGATCGCCGTGCACGACGGACGCAAGCACATCCCGGTGTTTGTCACTGAGTCGATGGTCGGGCACAAGCTCGGCGAATTCGCTCCCACGCGGACTTTCCGCGGCCATGTCAAGGACGACCGTAAGGGCAAGCGCCGCTAGGCGCCTGCACTTACGTCAAAGACGAGAGAAGGAAAGCAATGGAAGCCAAGGCAATTGCGCGTCACATCCGCGTAACGCCTATGAAGGCCCGGCGCGTCGTCAACCTTGTTCGTGGTAAGCAAGCGAACGAGGCTCTGGCAATTCTGAAGTTTGCCCCGCAGGCAGCTTCGGAGCCGGTATTCAAGGTAGTTCAGTCGGCAATCTCCAACGCCCGGGTCCTCGCGGACCGCGACGGCGTGGCGTTTGACGAAGGTGACCTCATCATCAGCGAAGCGTTTGTTGATGAAGGCCCGACCATGAAGCGGTTCCAGCCGCGTGCCCAGGGTCGTGCATTTCAGATCAAGAAGCGCACGAGCCACATCACCGTGGTAGTCGCTACCCCGGAGAAAGAGGAGGCTCGCTAAGTGGGACAGAAAGTTAACCCGCACGGGTTCCGACTCGGTATCACCACCGATCACGTATCGCACTGGTTCGCCGACAGCACCAAGTCCGGCCAGCGGTACAAGGACTTCGTTCGCGAAGACATCCGTATCCGCCAGCTTATGTCCACGGGCATGGAGCGCGCCGGCATCGCCAAGGTCGAGATCGAGCGCACCCGCGACCGTGTCCGCGTGGATATCCACACGGCACGTCCGGGCATCGTCATCGGCCGCCGCGGCGCTGAAGCAGACCGCATCCGCGGCGAGCTCGAAAAGCTCACCGGCAAGCAGGTTCAGCTGAACATCCTCGAGGTCAAGAACCCCGAGATGGAAGCCCAGCTTGTTGCCCAGGGCGTGGCCGAGCAGCTGACTTCCCGCGTGGCATTCCGCCGTGCGATGAAGAAGGCAATGCAGTCCGCACAGCGCGCTGGTGCCAAGGGCATCCGTATCGCTTGCTCGGGTCGACTGGGTGGCGCAGAAATGTCCCGCTCGGAGTTCTACCGCGAAGGCCGTGTGCCCCTGCACACCCTCCGCGCGAACATCGACTACGGCTTCTACGAGGCCAAGACCACCTTCGGCCGCATCGGCGTGAAGGTCTGGATCTACAAGGGTGACGTCACCGCCAAGGAACTGGCTCAGCAGGCAGCTGCTGCTCCGTCCCGCGGCCGCGGTGCCGGCGATCGTCCGGGCCGCCCGGGTGGCGCTGACCGCGGTGACCGCCGTCGTCGCAACGACCGTCCGGCCGCCGACGCAGCTCCTGCTGCAGAGGCACCGGCAGTTGAGGCTGCACCTGCTGCAGTAGAAGGAGGACAGGCTTAAATGCTTATCCCACGTCGAGTCAAGCACCGTAAGCAGCACCACCCGGGTCGTTCCGGCGCTGCCACGGGCGGCACCGAGGTCTCGTTCGGCGAGTGGGGTATCCAGGCTCTGAGCCCGGCATACGTCACCAACCGTCAGATCGAGTCTGCCCGTATTGCGATGACCCGCCACATCAAGCGTGGCGGCAAGGTCTGGATCAACATCTACCCGGACCGTCCGCTGACCAAGAAGCCGGCCGAAACCCGCATGGGTTCCGGTAAGGGTTCGCCGGAATGGTGGGTCTCAAACGTCAAGCCGGGCCGGGTTCTCTTTGAACTCTCCGGTGTTAGTGAAGAGGTAGCTCGCGAGGCCCTGCGCCTGGCAATCCACAAGCTGCCGTTGAAGGCACGCATTGTGCGTCGCGAAGGTGGTGAGTAGAAATGGCAGTAGGATCCAAGGAACTTGCATCCGCACAGCTGGACGGTTTCGACAACGAGCGTCTCGTTGAAGAACTCCGCAAGGCCAAGGAAGAGCTGTTCAACCTGCGTTTCCAGTCCGCCACCGGCCAGCTGGAGAACCACGGTCGTCTGCGCGCGGTAAAGAAGGACATCGCACGCATCTACACCGTTCTCCGTGAGCGCGAGCTGGGCATTCGTGCCGAGGTTGCCGCACCGGTTGTGGAAGCCAAGGAAGAAAAGAAGTCCAAGAAGGCTGCAACCAAGAAGGCTGACAAGGCTGAAACGGTTGAGACCGAGGAGGACGCCAAGTGAGTGAAAAGGACGAGAACGTGACGGAAACTGTTTCCGACGCAGCCAAGGCTGACGAGCGCGGTTACCGTAAGACTAAGCGCGGCTACGTCGTCTCGGACAAGATGGAGAAGACCATCGTTGTCCAGGTCGAAGACCGTGTGAAGCACGCCCTCTACGGCAAGGTTATGCGCCGCAACACGAAGATCAAGGCTCACGACGAAGAGAACTCCGCCGGCATCGGCGACCTCGTTCTCCTC
>NZ_JBFTNO010000128.1:0-9092 GCF_056397525.1 Arthrobacter sp. 05L45_2
GGTTGGCACTTCGCGGCAATGTTTTCTCCAAACATTGCCGTGGAGTGCCAACTCGCGGCGTTTAAGCTGGGCGCATGAGTGAATCGTTCCGCGAGTTCCTGCGCGCCCTGCCCGATTTCCCCGACGCCATGCCGGACTTCGACCCGGACGCAGCGCCGGAGGACCCCGCCGAGTTGTTCCGGCACTGGCTCGCAGAAGCCCTCGCCGCAGGAGTGCCGCAGCCGAACGCCTGCAGCCTGGCCACGGCGGACGAACGCGGCCGGCCCTCGTCGCGGATGCTGATCCTGAAAGACATCGACGCCGACGGCTGGCAGGTCGCCACCTCGCGGGAATCGCGCAAAGGCCACGAGTTGGCCGCCAACCCGGAGGCCGCGCTGAACTTCTTCTGGCAGCAGCAGGGCCGTCAGGTGCGCGTGGCCGGCAGCGTGGTGGAGCTCTCCGCGGAGGCCTCGGCCGCCGACTGGAACGCCCGGCCCGGTGCGGACGGCAGTGAGAATCCGGCCTGGCAGCTCTACGCGATCCGTCCCCGGGAGGTCGAATTCTGGCAGGCACGRCACGACCGCCGGCACATCCGGCACCACTACCGAACAGCCTGAGCCGGCGCGGCCCAGTTAATCGCCGCTAATCCGGATGCTCCGTTAGGATGGGCGCCATGATCTCAATCACCCCCGAAAATCTGCTGGAGGAACTCCGCCGCGCCGCCGACGTCGTGACCGGAATCGCCGCCACCCTCGACGACCAGGACGTGCTGGCCGCCTCGGAACTTCCCGGCTGGAGCCGCGGTCACGTGCTGGCCCACCTGAGCGGAATCGCCAACGCGATGGCCCGGCAGGTCGAGTACGCCGGCCGCGGCGAAAGCATTGAACTCTACGACGGCGGCTTCGAGGGGCGGACGCGGGCCATCGAGCTCGCGGCCGGCCACAGCGCCGACCAGCACCGCGCCGACGTCGGCAGTGCCGTCGACCGCGCGCTGGCGGCATTCAACGGGCTGGACGCGGCCGGCTGGGGTGAACCGATCAGCTACCGCGGCGGCGTAGTGTTCGACGGCGGCCTGGCGCTGTGGCGCGAACTGACCATCCACGCCACGGACCTTGGCACCGGCCGCGGCCCAGAGACGTGGAGCCGGCAATTCTGCGAACACCTCTTTGACTTCCTTGCGGTCCGGGTCCCCGAGGGCGAACGTTTTGTGCTGCAGCCGCTCGGCCTGCCGTCCGTGGGCATCGGCGCCGCCGGCGGCCGCACTACGGTCGTCAACGGCATGCTTACCGACATTGCCGCGTGGCTGGCCGGGCGCACCCCCACGCTGGGAAGCCTGCGCGCGACCGCCGCGGCCGACGGCGTCGACCTGCCGGCGCTGCTGCCCTGRCCGGCGGGTGTGCCGGTAAAGAACTAAGCCTGCAGGGCCAGGGCCAACTGCCGTTCGCGGTCCAGCAGGCTCTCTTTAATGGGCAAACCCCAGCGGAAGCCGCCCAGGCTGCCATCGGTGCGGATCACTCGGTGGCACGGTACAAACAGGGCAGCCGCGTTGAAAGCACACGCGCTGGCCGCTGCCCGGACGGCCCTGGCGTTGCCGGACAGGTCCGCGTATTCGGTGTACGTCACCGGGTGGCCCGCGGGGACATTGCGGAGCACGTCCCAGGCGTGACTACGGAAGGGGCCGGACTTCTGCAGCACAGGCACCTCCATGGCGGCCACGGGGTTGCCGGCATAGAACTCCTCCACGGCGGCCGAGATGCCGCCGAGATCCGGAACCGGGTCGTAGCCGTCCGGGAGCAGGTCCGCGTGGATCTGGCCGGTGAGTTCGCCCGGCACCGCGGTCCAGCCTGATGCCAGGACGGCGCCGTCCCGGGCAATGATCGTGAACGGGCCGTCCGGGGTGGACATGGTCAACAGCTGGGCTTTCATTTCGTCTCTTTCGTCGAGGATGCTGCCCCGGCCAGCGCGGGCCGGGCGCGGACGGAGTGTGTCGAGTGCGTCCCGACGGATTTGGTCCGGGACAGGGAGCGGGCTTGGGCCTGGGCCGCGGCGGCGGCACGCCAGAGGTGCATGGTGGCGTAGGAGCGCCAGGGGCTGACTTCACGGAAGTCGGGTGAGAGCGGGTCAGTGGCGCCCTCCGGTGCCAGCGCCCGGATGCCGTTGCGGACGGCGGCGTCGTTGGCGAGGAAGACGTCGGGGGCGCCGATCACCCGCATGGCCACATACCCCACGGTCCAGGGTCCGATGCCGGCCAGGGGGAGGAGCTTGGCTTGCAAACCGGCCAGGTCATCGCCATAGCCAAAATTCAGTCCGCCGGACGCCATGGCCTCGGCGGCCCCGCGGATGGAGTCGATGCGGCGCTGGGGTCCGCGCAGGCTCTGGTAACCGGTCGCGGCGATTTCTGCGGGCGTCGGGAAGATCCGCTGCAGTCCCTCCGCGGGGACCAGGCTGTCGCTGCCCGCGGCGGAGAGTTGCACCAGCGCTGTCCGGGCCGCGGCCACGGTGATCTGCTGGCCAATCATGGCGCGGATCAACAGCTCCTGCGGATCCACCGCTCCTGGCATCCGCATCCCGGGTACGGCCGAGACACAGGCGGACAGCCGCGGGTCCGCGCTGAGCGCCATGTCGATGGCGACCGGGTCGGCGTCCAGGTCCAGCAGGCGCCGGACCCGGCTGAGCAGCGAGGGGAGGTCCCGAAGGTCCACGGCGCCGATGGTGAGTTTCAGCGGCCGGTCCGGGGCGGCGGCGTCGTAGTCTACCCGGAAGCGGGCGTCGCCGTGGGCCAGCCGCAGCGTCCGGGCGTAGGAGGACGGCGTTCCCTCCTCGATGCCCGGGATGGCGCGGACGGCCAGGAACTCGAACACCCCCGGGTCGAACGGCTCGCGGTACGGCAGGTTCAGCGTCAGCGCCGTCGAGGCACCCGCTGTCCGGTCGGGTGTGTGATGGTGCCGTCCCGTGGCCCGCAACGCCGACGGGGTCATGGCGAAAACTTCGGYGATGGTCTCGTTGAACTGGCGGACGCTGCTGAAGCCCGCCGCGAAGGCGACGTCGGCGGCCTTCATGGTGGTCGAGACCAGCAGGGTCCGGGCTGTCTGGGCGCGGCTGGCACGGGCGAGTGAGAGCGGGCCGGCGCCGAGTTCATGGCTCAGGATGCGGTTCAGCTGGCGTGAGGAGTACCCGAGCCGTGAGGCGAGTCCCTCGACGCCGTCCCGGTTGATCACGCCGTCGTTGATCAGGCGCATCGCCCGGCCCGCGATGTCCGAGCGGACATTCCACGCGGGGGTGCCGGGCACGGCCTCGGGCAGGCAGCGCTTGCACGCGCGGTAGCCGGCGTCGTGCGCGGCGGCGGAGGTTTCGTAGAACGTGACGTTGCCGGCCTTGGGGGTCCGGGCCGGGCAGGACGGCCGGCAGTAGATGCCGGTGGTGCGCACAGCGGTGTAGAACTGCCCGTCGAASCGGGKGTCCCGGGCRTCGATTGCCCGGTAGCGCTGCCARAAGTCCATAGCTCCATCCTGCCAGTTCCCGGCACGTGCCTGCTAGCGGAAATCGGACACTGCCGTGGACGGACCCGGCCGGGGGTTTGTTAAAGTCTTGGCATGGATTCCAGCACGACGCCGGAGGCCCTGCGGGGGCTGCTGTCCGCCGATGCCCGCACCGTGGCGCCCCTGCTGCTCGGCGCGGTGCTCACGCACGAGAGCCGAAGCGGCCCGGTCGCGGTGCGGATCACCGAGGTGGAGGCTTACCTGGGGCCCGAGGATTCGCTCCACCCGGACCCGGGTTCGCACACCTTCCGGGGCCAGACCCGGCGGAACGCCCCGATGTTTGGCCCGGCCGGGCACCTGTACGTGTACTTCACCTACGGTATGCATCACTGCGCCAACATCGTTTGCGGACCGGACGGGGTGGCCTCCGCGGTGCTCCTGCGCGCCGGTGAAGTCGTCGCCGGGGACGCTCTGGCACTCTCGCGGCGGCCGACGTCGAAAGCCCCCAAGGACCTGGCCAGCGGCCCGGCGCGTTTCGCCACTGCCCTCGGGCTGACGACGGCGGACAGCGGACGGGACGTCCTCACGCCGCCGTTCCGGCTTGAACTGCCCGCCGTGCCGGCCGCCGAGGTCAGCTCCGGGCCGAGGGTAGGCGTCTCGGGCGCCGGCGGCACCGACGACTACCCGTGGCGTTTCTGGCTCAGCGGCGACCCGACCGTTTCGCGGTACAAGGCGGCGAAGTCCCGGACGGCGTGACCGACGGGGCGCGTCTGCCCGGCGCCCGGTCCGCTGGCACCGAGTAAGGTGGACGGGTGAATCCCAGCGAACGTGCAACCCAGCCAGCGCAAGCCCACCAGCCGGTCCGGGACGGTGCAGCCGGGCCCGTGGACCAGCTGATCACCAGCCTGTGTGCCACGGTCCCGGATTACCCCAAGCCCGGAATCGTGTTCAAGGACCTGACCCCGGTGTTCGCCGACGGCCCCGCGTTCAAAGCCGTTGTGGACGCGCTGGTGGCGCCCTTCCTGGGCCAGTTCGACGCCGTCGCCGGTGTGGAGGCCCGCGGTTTCCTCCTTGCCGCGGCCGCCGCCTACGCCACGGGCACCGGCGTCGTTAYGGTCCGCAAGGCCGGAAAGCTGCCCCGCGAAGTGGTCTCCGAGGACTACTCGCTGGAATACGGCACCGCCACCCTTGAGCTGCACAGCGCGGACCTCGCACCGGGCACGCGGGTACTGATCCTCGATGATGTCCTCGCAACCGGCGGCACCCTGGGGGCGGCGGCCCGCCTCTTTGAACGCTGCGGTGTCGCGGTGGCCGGGGTTGGCGTGGTCATGGAGCTCGGCGACCTCAACGGCCGCGCGGCGCTGGCCGGCCGGCGCATCCACTCGCTGCTGAAGCTCTAGGCAACGTCGCTACAATGCTGCACAAACCAGGCCTCAACAAAACTGACATGTTTCGGGATGCCTCGCCGAAATGGTTGTAGAATGGTTGGTCTGTCTTTTTCGATAGGGGAACGTTCGATGCACGACGCTGATTTGGCCCATGAACGCGACTATGTAGCCGGATTGTATGCCCGGCTGGATGAGTTGCGGGAGGAAAAGCGGGCCCAGCTCGCCCAGGTCCGCCGCGCCGGTGCCGTGGGCACCATGCAGAACGTCTCCGAGCGGGACGCCTTCGCCGCGCTCTACGAGGACCGCCTAGCCCAGCTCGACGCCGTCGACGACCGCCTTGTGTTCGGGCGCCTCGACCTCGACTCCGGTGAATCCCAGTACATCGGCCGCATCGGCCTGACCACCGAGGACCTGCAGCGTCTCATGGTCGATTGGCGTGCCCCTGAGGCCGGCCACTTCTACCAGGCCACGGCCTTTGACCGCCAGGGCGTCCGCCGCCGCCGGCACCTGATCCTGCAGGGCCGCGAGGTCAAGGCAATCGAAGATGACGTCCTGGACGCCGACCTGCTGGCCGACGACGAATCCCTGCAGGGCGAGGGCGCACTGCTCGCAGCCCTGAACTCCAAGCGCACCGGCCGGATGTCCGACATTGTGGGCACCATCCAGTCCGAACAGGACCGGATCATCCGCTCGTCCATTTCCGGCGCCCTGGTGGTCCAGGGCGGGCCCGGCACCGGCAAGACCGCCGTCGCCCTGCACCGTGCCGCCTATCTGCTCTACACCCACCGGGACCGGCTGAAGACCGCCGGAGTGCTGCTGGTGGGACCGTCGTCGTCGTTTATGAACTACATCGAGCGGGTGCTGCCATCCCTCGGCGAGACCGGCGTCGTTATGGCCAGCCTGGGCCGCCTGATGCCCGGCATCCACGCTGTGGCCGAGGACGACGCCGACGTAGCCGCCGTCAAGGGCCGGCTGGACATGGCCGAGGTGGTGGCCAACGCCGTCGCCAACCGCCAGCGGATCCCCGCCGAAAACCGCATCCTCGAGGTGGACGGCCGCAAACTCGTGCTGACGCCGCGCCAGGTCCGCCGGGCGCGCGAGAAGGCGCGGGCCACCGGCAAGCCGCACAATGAGGCCCGGGTCTCGTTCGTCAAGATCCTGCTCCGCGAACTGACCGAGCAGATGACCGAACTGGTTGAAGCCGGCAGCATCGGCAACAACGCCGATCGCTCCTATCTGGCCGAGGACGTCCGCTCCGCGCGCGATGTCAGGGTGGCGCTGAATCTCTGCTGGATGCCGATGACGCCCGAGAAACTGGTGGGGGAGCTGCTGAGCAAACCCGCGATCCTTGAGGCCTGCACCCCGAACCTCAGCGCCGCCGAACGGGCCCTGTTGCTCCGGCCCGCCGGCTCACCGTGGACCGAAGCGGACGTTCCGTTGCTTGACGAAGCCGCGGAACTGCTCGGGGAACTGGACCCGGCCGCCGGAAAGAGCCTGGCCCAGCAGGAGCACGACCGTGCCCGCGACCTCGCCAACGCCAAGCAGACCCTGGTCAACATGGAAACGGCCGGGGTGGATGTCCTCATCTCGGCCGAGGAGCTGGTGGACCAGAACCAGGAACGCGAGTCCCGGCTGACGGCGGCTGAGCGGGCGAACTCGGACCGCACGTGGGCCTTCGGGCACATCGTGGTGGACGAGGCCCAGGAACTCTCACCGATGCAGTGGAGGCTCCTGGTCCGGCGCTGCCCGCTGAAGTCGTTCACGATCGTCGGCGACATCGCCCAGACGAGTTCCGTTGCCGGGGCCAAGTCCTGGCAGAGTGCCCTGGCCCCCATGTTCGGGGACCGCTGGCAGCTCGAGGAGCTCACCGTCAACTACCGTACGCCTTCGCAGATCGCCGAGGCCGCGGCCCGGATGGCCAACGCCGCCGGCCTTGTTGTCTCCGCACCCAAGGCGGTCCGGGAGGGCCGCTGGTCGCCGGTGATCGACCGTGTTGGCCCGGGTGCCATCGTGGAGCGTCTCCTGGAGGTCCTTCCGGGCGAACTGGATGCGCTCGACGGCGGCCTGCTGGCCGTGATCGCCGACGGCGGACTGCTGCCTGAGGCGACGGCCGCGCTGCGCGCCGCTTATGGCCGCCGTGTCGGCACGGGTGCGGGCAGCTACGAGCAGGACATTGTTGTCATCAGCCCCCGCGAGGCAAAGGGGCTGGAGTTCGACGGCGTTGTGGTGCTGGAGCCGTCCGCCATGCTCAACCATGAGCACGGCCGGGTGGGGGACCTGTACGTTGCCATGACGCGTCCCACCCAGAGGCTGCGGCTCATTGCGGCCGCCCCCGTGCCCGCGGGCATCGAGGAGTAGGGGCTGCGCGCTCCGGCGCGTTGACCCGGAGGGCTCTGCCTAAGCCCGTCACGAGCCGTGCTGGGGCGGTTGGGCACCGGCGATCCTGCTAACTTAGATTCCGTGTCCCAGCTAAATGATCTTCAGTCCCAACAGAACGACCCCAGCTTTGCCAATATCTGGCAGGAGCTGAAATGGCGCGGCCTGATCCACGTCTCCACGGATGAGGCGGAACTGGAGAAGCTGCTGGCCGGCGGCCCCGCAACGTACTACTGCGGCTTCGACCCCACCGCCCCCAGCCTGCACCTTGGCAACCTGGTCCAGCTCCTGGTGATGCGCCGGCTCCAGCTGGCCGGACACAAGCCCCTGGGCCTCGTGGGCGGATCCACCGGACTGATCGGTGATCCGCGGCAAACCGCCGAACGGATCCTCAATACACCGGAGACCGTCGCGGAATGGGTCGGCCGGTTGCAGGGCCAGGTCCAGCGCTTCCTCAGCTTCGAGGGGGAGAACGCGGCACGGATGGTGAACAACCTCGACTGGACCGCGCCGCTGAGCGCTATCGACTTCCTCCGCGGCATCGGAAAGCACTTCCGCGTCGGCACCATGGTCAAGAAGGACATTGTCGCCACCCGCCTGAACTCGGACGAAGGCATCAGCTACACCGAGTTCAGCTACCAGATCCTGCAGGGCATGGATTACCTGCAGCTGTTCCGTGACTACGGCTGCGTGCTGCAGACCGGCGGCTCGGACCAGTGGGGAAACCTGACCAGCGGCACCGACCTGATCCGCAAGGTCGAGGGCAAGCACGTTCACGCCCTCGGGACGCCGCTGATCACCAATTCCGACGGCACCAAGTTTGGCAAGAGCGAAGGCAACGCGATCTGGCTGGACGCCGAGATGTGCAGCCCGTACGCCTTCTACCAGTTCTGGCTCAACACTGCCGACGCCGACGTCGCGGCCCGGCTGAAGGTGTTCACTTTCCTTAGCCGCGCAGAGATCGAAGCCCTCGAAGCGTCCGTGGCCGAGCGTCCGTTTGCCCGCGAGGGCCAGCGGAAGCTTGCCTACGAGGTGACCTCGCTGGTGCACGGCGTCGAGGCGACGGAAAAAGTCATCGCGGCATCGGCTGCTGTCTTCGGCGGCGGGGACCTGACCGGCCTGGACCAAGAGAGCCTGCGGGCGGCAACAGCCGAACTGCCCTCGGCCACAGTGGACGGCTCGGGACTGGGAATCATCGACCTCCTTGTGGCCACGGGGCTGTCCGACAGCAAGTCCGCGGCCCGGCGGACCGTGGGGGAGGGCGGTGCCTACGTGAACAACGTCAAGATCACTGATCCGGACGCCGTCATTGAGACCGCGGACCTCCTGCACGGGCGGTACCTGTTGCTGCGCCGGGGCAAAAAGAACCTCGCGACGGTGGAAGTTTCCGCGCCCTAACCGGCACCCTTCCCCTGGACGGTTTTCCGGCTGGCTCCAGCCGCGCTGCTCGCTCCCTTCCGGCCGATTTGCGCGGCCGGAAGGGAGCGTGTAATGTTTTCTGAGTCGCCGCCGCTGAGCGGTGACAACCCCCAACAAAAGAAGCAATTCTTCCTGCGCAAGACGTGGGAAAGCGAAATTGCTTCGCATTTTGCTGGGCGGATTCGCTTCTGCGGGTGAATTTCGGAAGAACTTCCGGATTTGCAAAGTGGAAATGAATGAAATAAGCTAAATACATCGCAGCGAAGAAAAAACAAAGCAAATTGTTTTGATAAGTATTCGAATGTGTCTGTTGTTTGAGAACTCAATAGTGTGCCAAGTTTGTTGATACCAATTGTTTTATTGATTGGTTGTTTTGGCTGTGTTGTCCACCCCGTGGATGGCATGGTTTTTACAGCTGGTTTCAAATTTTGTGCAGCCGGGTTTCCGCGTT